>JBDIBE010000275.1:0-4903 GCA_039812785.1 Thermoanaerobaculia bacterium
GATCGAGCCGGTCCTCCGTCGCCTCGCGGGAGCCGGGCTGCTCGCGGCCTGAACGCCCGGCGCCGGCGTTCCCTGCTTGCCGCCGTCCCGGCCGCTCCCTATGATTTTCGACATGCTCTTCGTCTTCGTCCTGTACATGGCCGCGACGATCGGCCTTGCGTGGTGGTACTCGCGCGGGGAGAGGACCCACAAGGACTTCGTCCTCGGCGGCGGCCGCTTCGGCGGAACGGCGCTCGCGCTCTCGGAGCGGGCGACGGGGGAGTCGGCCTGGCTCCTCCTCGGGCTGACGGGGCACGCCTACGCCGACGGGCTTTCGACGATCTGGGTCGCCCTCGGCTGCGTCGTCGGGATCCTCTTCATCTGGATGGTGATGGCGCGCCGCCTCCGTGAGGAGACGGAGCGGACCGGCGCGATGACGGTCTCGAGCCTCCTCGCGCGCCGCTTCCCGGGATCGGAGAAGCCGATCGCCCTCCTCTCGGCGGGCATCGTCGTCTTCTTCTTCATGCTCTACATCGCCGCGCAGTTCAGCGGCTCGGGGAAGGTCCTCCAGGAGACGTTCGGGCTCGACCCGCTCTGGGGGATCCTGATCGCCTCGGTCGTCGTCACGATCTACTGCGGCCTCGGCGGCTTCATCGCCGTCGTCGTGACGGACGTCTTCCAGGCGCTCCTGATGATCTTCACGCTCGTCGCCTTCCCGGTCATCGCGTTCGTGATCGCCGGGAGCCGGGGGATCGACCTGGCGGCGGCGTTCGCCTCGGCGGGGCCGGAGTACCTCTCCCTGACGGGCGGGAAGACGGGGGCCGCGGCCGTGATCCTCGTCCTCTCGGGCCTCAGCTGGGCGCTCGGGTACACGGGCCAGCCGCAGCTGCTGACGCGGATGATGGCGATAAGGAGCGAGAAGGACGTGAAGACGGCCGTCCGCGTCGCGTCGGTCTGGACCCTCTTCGCCTACGCCGGGGCGATCCTGATCGGGATGCTCGGCGTCGCGTTCGTCCGCGCCGGGGTCGTCGGCGGGGGCGTCGGGAGGCTCGCCGACGCGGAGAAGGTCCTGCCGGCGATGGTGACGACGCTCGTCGCGCCGATCCTCGCGGGGGTGCTCCTGTCGGGCGTCATTTCCGCGATGATGTCGACCGCCGCCTCCGAGGTCACCGTCTCCTCGGCCTCGTTCAGCGAGGACGTCGTCGCGATGCTCCGCAGGACGGCGGCGACGCCGAGGGGGATGCTCGTCCTGAACCAGGTCGCGACGCTCGCCGTCGGGGCGGTCGCCATCGTCCTCGCGCTGACGATGCGCGACACGGTCTACAGCCTCGTCTCGTACGCCTGGTCGGGGATCGGCTCGTCGTTCGGGCCGGCGCTCGTGCTCCTCCTCTTCTGGAAGAGGCTGTCGCGGGCGGGCGTCTTCGCCTCGCTCGTCACGGGGACGGTCGCGACGGTCGTCTGGAAGAACTTCCTCGAGCAGCCGACGGGCGTCTCCGAGCGCCTCGCGAGCTACGTCGTCGCGCTCGCGATGGCCGTGGCGTTCTCCATGGCGTTCCCCGAGAAGCGCCGGGCCTGACCAGGAAGGACCGGGGAAGGAGCGACGATGTCGAACGACACCGGCCGGAGCTACGACGAGGTCCCCTACGGCGAGGGCTGCTTCCGCGTGAGCCAGCCCGACCACCTCGCGGCCCTGGCGGCCGTCCTCGGGGTTGCGGCACCCCCCCTCGAGCGCTGCCGCGTCCTCGAGCTGGGGTGCGGCAGCGGCGGGAACCTGCTGCCGATGGCCCTCGAGCTCCCGGAGGCCACCTTCGTCGGGGTGGACCTGTCGGAAGGGCAGATCGCCTCCGCCCGCGAGTGCGCCTCGGCGCTCGGAGTCCGCAACGCCGACTTCCGGGCGATGGACCTCGCGGCGATCGACGCCTCGTTCGGGACGTTCGACTACGTCGTTTGCCACGGCGTCTACTCGTGGGTGCCCGAGGCCGTGCAGGAGCGGATCTTCGCGATCTGCTCGGCGAACCTCGCCCCGGACGGGCTCGCCTACGTCAGCTACAACACCTTCCCCGGGTGGCACGAGAGGCGGATGGCGCGGGAGCTGATGCTCTACCACAACCGGGCCGGCGGGCCGGCGGCCGAGAGGATCGCGAGGGCCCGGAGCTTCCCCGGGGAGCTCGCGCGCGTCGTCCTGAGCCCCGAGAGCGCCTACGGCCGCGTCCTCCGGGCCGAGGCGGAGGCCCTGAAGGACGAGGAGGACGCGTACGTCTTCCACGAGTTCCTCGAGGACGAGAACCGGCCGACGTACGTCCACGAGTTCCTGGCGCGCGCCGCGCGGCACGGGCTCGAGTTCCTGACGGAAGCGGGGACGCCCGGGCTCTTCGAGGGGCTCCCGGCGCCGACGCGCGAGGCCGTCGAGCGCTGGGCCGTCGACGCGATCTCGCGGGAGCAGTACCTCGACTTCGTCTGCAACCGCCCCTTCCGGAAGACCGTCCTCCGCCGCGCCGGCCGGCCCGCCGCGGGGCCTCCCGATCCGGCCGCCCTCGCCGGGCTCTTCGTGAGCAGCGACCTGAAGCCGGCGCCGGGCAGCCCCGTCGTCGCCGACGAGTCTCCCGCGCGCTTCGTGCGGCCGGACATCGAGGGGGCGGTGAACACGAACAGCCCCCTCTTCAAGGCGATCCTCCTCGCTCTCGACGCGGCGCGCCCGCGCGCCCTCGACCCCGCGGCGCTCCACGCCGCCGTCGCCGCCCGCCTCGCCGAGGCCGGGAGGGCCCTCCCGGCCGACCGGGAGGAGGCGGAGACGCACCTGCGCGGCGCCGTCCTCCGGCTCTTCCTCTCCGACCTCGTCGAGCTGCACGTGCGCCCGCCCCGTCCGGCGGCGGGCGTCTCCGCCCGCCCGCTCGGCAGCCCGCTCGCGCGGTACCAGGCGGCGAGGTCGGCCAGCGTGACGAGCCTCCGGCGCCGCGTCGTGCAGCTCGGAGAGCTCGAGCGGGCCGTCCTCCTCGAGCTGGACGGGAGCCGCGACCTCGACGGCGTCCTCGACCGGGTGACGGCGCGGGTCCTCTCGGGAGACGTCGAGCTGAGCCTCGAGGGGAAGGCGGTCCACGACCCGGCCGTCGTCCGTTCGGCGCTCGAGGTGGAGATCGAGCCGGCCGTGCGGGCCCTCTCGGAGATCGCGCTCCTCGCGAGGTAGCGGGCCGGCTCCCGCCCGCGCTTGACAGCCGGGCGGCCGGCCCATAGCCTGCGCCTCGCATGAGCCCCGCGATCCCGCGAAAGCGGACGACGACCACGATGAAGCGCACGCCGCGAGGCGGGCTGGCGGGGGACCGTACGATCGTGTAGCACGCGGTCGAACGGAACCGGAGAAGAAGCCAGGGCCCGCCGGAAACGGCGGGCCCTTCGATTTGCGGCGGGGCCGCGGAAGAGGACGAGATGACGAAGCAGAAGCGCGACGGCCGGATCCCGGTGGCGGTCCTCGGGGCGACGGGGGCGGTGGGGCAGAGGATGGTGTCGCTCCTCGCCGGCCACCCGACGCTCCGGCTCGCGGAAGCCGCCGCCTCGGAGCGCTCGCAGGGGAAGACGTACCTCGAGGCGACGCGCTGGATCCTCCCGGGAGACGTGCCGGAGGAGGCCCGCGGCCTCGTCGTGAAGCCCGTCGACGGGCCGCTCGAGTCGCGCCTCGTCCTCTCGGCGCTCGACGCCGCCGTGGCCGACACGGTCGAGCCGCTCCAGGCCTCGCGCGGGAAGCTCGTCGTCTCGAACACGAAGTCGTTCCGGATGCAGGCCGACGTGCCGCTCCTGATCCCGGAGGTGAACGCCGACCACCTCTCCCTCCTCGACGGGCAGGAATGGGCGAAGGCGGGGGGCGGCATCGTGACGAACCCGAACTGCGTCGTCGTCGGCCTCGCGATGGCCCTCGCGCCGCTCCACCGCGCCTTCGGCGTCGAGGCGGTCTGCGTCACGACCCTCCAGGCGCTCTCGGGGGCGGGCTACCCGGGCGTCGCCTCGCTCGACGCGCAGGGGAACGTCGTCCCGTTCATCGACGGCGAGGAGCACAAGATCGAGATCGAGCCGGGGAAGATCCTCGGCCGGCTCGAGGGCGGGGCGGTCGTCCCGGCGTCGTTCCCGATCTCCGCCTCCGTGAACCGCGTCGCGGTCCGCGACGGGCACACGGAGTCAGTCTTCGTGAAGCTCGGGCGGAAGGCGACGCTCGGAGAGATCCGCGAGGCGCTCGAGACGTTCGCCGGCGAGCCGCAGCGGCTCGGCCTCCCCTCCGCCCCGCCGCGGCCGATCGTCGTCCGCGACGAGCGCGACCGGCCGCAGCCGATCCGCGACGTGGAGGCGGGGGGCGGGATGGTCGTCACCGTGGGGCGCCTCCGGCACGACCCGGTCTACGACGTCCGCTTCACGCTCCTCGTCCACAACACCGTCCGCGGGGCGGCCGGCGCGGCGCTCCTGAACGCCGAGCTCCTCGCGGCGACGGGCCGGCTCTGAGGGACGCGCCATGCTCGTGATGAAGTTCGGCGGAACCTCGGTGGGGACCGGCGGGCGGATCGCGGGCGTGGCGGAGCTCGTCGCGGCGCGGCTCGCCGAGGAGCCGTTCGTCGTCGTCTCGGCGATGGGGGGCGTCACCGACACGCTCCTCGCCCTCTCCCGCGCCGCGCGGGAGGGGAACCGCGAGGCCGCTTCGGCGGCGCTCGTCACGCTCGGGGAGAAGCACCACGCCGCCGTGGACGACCTCGTCCTCGAACCGTCGGCGGCCGCCGCGCTCCGGGAGGAGATCGGGCGCGAGCTCGCGCGGCTCGACGGCCTCGCGACCGGGGTCGCCCTCCTCGGCGAGCTCTCGGCCCGGACGACGGACGCGATCTGCGCGGCGGGGGAGCTCCTCTCGGCCTCGCTCGTGGCGGCCGCCCTCGCGCGGCGGGGCGTGGCC
>JBDIBE010000276.1:0-4901 GCA_039812785.1 Thermoanaerobaculia bacterium
TTCCCCGAGCCGGGCCGCCCAGGCGAGCCCGAGATAGGGCCAGAGCCAGGCCGCGTCGAGGAGGCCCTGCGCGGCCCGCTCCGGCAGCGCTCCGCCCCTCCAGAGCCCCTCGGCCGCGTCGGAGACGAGCCACGAGAGCTCCGCGACGAGGAAGAGGCGCCACGTCGCCCTCCAGCGCGCGTCGCGCGACTCGCGCAGCGCCTCCGCCGTCTTCAGGACGAGGTAGGCGTCGAAGACGCCGAACAGGAGCGCGGAGTGGAGGGAGCGCGAGGCGGCCGTGGAGCCGCCGGCGAGCTCCGGAATCGCGGAGAAGTAGGCCCACAGGCCGAGCCCGAGGACGAGGGCCGCGGCGGCGTCGGCGCGGAGCCGCCAGCCCGCGCCCGGCCCCCCGTCCGGCGGCAGGTGCGGCTTGCCGTCGAGAGCGATGACGAGGAAGACGTAGAGCCCGACGTAGAGGACGTTCCGGAGCTGGAGCAGCAGGCCGACCGCTCCGCGGAGGGGAACGAAGGCGTCGAAGGCCTGGACTCCGAAGTACGAGGCGAGGCCCGCCGCGACGAGGCTCCAGAAGCGCCTCTCGCGCGGCTCCCCGACCCGGACGGCCCGCGCGGCGACGACTCCGAGGACCACCCCGATCATGAGCGGATCGGAGAGCCGGTCGTCGAAGGCCGCCACGGCGGAGGCCGGGAGGAAGGGGAGGCAGGCCGGCGCGAGGCAGAGGAGACCGAGCACGGTCACGGCCAGCGCGACCCGGTCTCTCGAGAGTGCCTGGCGGAGGCTCTGCACGCGGCAACGATCCCGAGCCGGCAGCATCCGCCGGCCTCTGCGGGAAATCAACAGCGCGCCCGGCCCCCCGAAGGCCCGGGAAGCGGGGGGCCGCCGGCCCCCCGCCCCGTGCGTCGCGGGCTACCAGATGCTCGGGCGCTCCGCCTCGGGCATCACCATCGGGCTGCCGGCCGCGCAGCCGAACGCCGCGTGGAACTCCGGAAGGGCCGAGAGCGGCCCGAGGACGCGGTAGCGGCCCGGGCTGTGGGGGTCCGTGTTGAGCCTCACGCGGAGCGCCTCGTCGCGGATGTTGTTGCGCCAGACGTTCGCGTAGCTCAGGAAGAAGCGCTGGCCCGGCGTGAAGCCGTCGATCTTCTCCGCGGCGTTCGGGTCCTTCCCGAGCGCCTTGCCGAGGGCCTCCCAGGAGATCTTCAGGCCGCCGAGGTCGGAGACGTTCTCGCCGAGCGTCAGCTTCCCGTTGATCGCCTGGTCGGGGAGGGCCTTGTAGCCGTCGAACTGCCTCACGACGAGCGCCGTCCGCGCGTCGTAGGCCTTCCGGTCCTCGTCGGTCCACCAGTTCTTCAGGTTCCCCTGCGCGTCGTAGCGGCTCCCCGAGTCGTCGAAGCCGTGCGTCATCTCGTGCCCGATGACGACGCCGATCCCGCCGTAGTTCACCGCGTCGTCGCCGTCGGCCCAGAAGAACGGAGGCTGGAGGATGCCGGCGGGGAAGACGATCTCGTTCATCGTCGGGCTGTAGTAGGCGTTGACGGTCGGGGGCGTCATCCCCCACTCGGTCCGGTCGACCGGCTTGCCGAGCTTTCCGAGGTTCCGCTTCGCCTCGAACGCGTTCGCCGCGACGACGTTCTCGAAGTACGACGCGCGGGAGACGGGGAGGGCCGAGTAGTCGCGCCACGTGTCGGGGTAGCCGATCTTCACGCCGAAGGCCGCGAGCTTCGTCAGCGCCGCCTTCTTGGTCTCGGCGCCCATCCACGGGGCCGCTTCGATCCGCCCCTTCAGCGCGGCGCGGAGGTTCTCGACGAGGATCTTCATCCGCTCCTTCGACTTCGCGGAGAACGCTTTCTCGACGTAGAGCTGCCCGAGCGCCTCGCCGAGGGAGCGGTCCGTCATCGCCTGGACGCGCTTCCAGCGCTCCTCCTGCTCCGGGACGCCGTTCAGCGTCCGGCCGTAGAAGGCGAACGCCTCCTCGTCGAACCGCTTCGGGAGGAGGTCGGCCGTCGCGCGGACGAGGTGCCAGCGGAGATAGGCCTTCCAGGAGTCGAGGGGCTCCTTCGCCGCCATCTCCGCGAACGCCTTCGCGAACTCGGGCTGCCTCACGTTCAGCTCCGTCACGGCCGGGACGCCCGCCGCCGCGAGGTAGGCCTTCCAGTCGTAGCCGGGCGCCCCGGAGGCGAGCGCGGCGACGCTCGTCTTGTTGTAGTTCCTCTCCGGGTCGCGCAGCTCGACGCGCGTCCGGGAGGCCTTCGCGAGCTTCGTCTCGAGGTCCATCGCCGCCGCGGCCTTCGCCTTGGCGGCCTCGGGCGCCTCGCCGAGGAGCTCGAGCATCTTCGCGACGTGCGCGAGGTACTTCTCGCGGATCTCCTTCGACTTCGCGTCGTCCTTCAGGTAGTAATCGCGGTCGGGGAGGCCGAGCCCGCCCTGCCCGAGCATCGCGAGGTAACGGGTCGAGTCCTTCTGGTCCTGCATGACGAAGAAGGCGTACCCGGCCCCGAGGCGGCGCGCGTGGAGCTCGGCGAGGAGCTTCGGCAGCTCGCTGCTCGACTTCAGCGCGTCGACCTTCGCGAGCCACGGCTCGAGCGGCTTCGTCCCGGCCTTCTCGATCGCCGCGACGTCCATTCCGGAGGCGAAGAAGTCGCCGACCTTCTGCTTCACGCTCCCCTTCGGCCAGTCGGCCTTCGCGGACGTCTCCTCGAGGATCCCCCTCAGGACGGCCCGGTTCCGGTCGGCGAGCTCCTCGAAGGAGCCCCAGCGCGACTTGTCGGAAGGGACCGGGTTCGCCTTCAGCCAGCCGCCGACGGCGTGCTCGTAGAAGTCCTGGCACGGCGCGACGGCCGGGTCGAACAGGGCCGGGTCGACCGGCTTTCCAGCGGACGGAGCCGTCGCGGCGGGGCCGGCCGCGGCGGCGGAGAGGGAAAGGGCGAGGACCGGGGACAACAGGGCGGACTTCGAGCGCATCGCTCCTCCTTGCAGAGGCGTACTACGTCCCCGCTCCGCCCGGGTTTCCGGCGGCTACCGCCCCGCTTTCCGGTAGGTTCCGACGACCTCGGCCTTCGCGAGGACGTGCCCGGCCATCTCCTTCTCCAGTCCGGACTTCGTCGGTTCCCGGAGGTCGCCGAGGACGGTGTCGAGAGCGTAGAGCCTGAAGAAGTAGCGGTGGGTGCCGATCGGGGGACAGGGGCCGCCCCAGCCGGTCCGCTTCCAGTCGTTCCTCCCCTCGCGCGTCACGGGCGGGAGGGCCTTCACGGCCTCTGGAAGCCCCGCCGACGACGGCGGCAGGTCGTAGAGGACCCAGTGGACCCAGGTCATCCGTGGCGCCGCCGGGTCGGGAGCGTCCGGGTCGTCGACGATCAGCGCGAGCGACTTCGTCCCCTCGGGAACGCCGCTCCAGGAGAGGGCGGGGGAGACGTCCTCCCCTTCGCACGTGTGCCTCGCGGGGATCGGGCCGTTCGGGGCGAAGGCCGAAGAAGAGATGTGGAGGCGCGAGGCGGGGGCGACGGCGAGGGCGAAGAGCGGGAGGGCGCACAGGACGAGCAGCGTCAGCTTCATGGCGTCTCCTCGGAGGACCCTTCGATTCTCCTCCTGCCCGCCGCGACGGGCGCCGGGCCGCTCCCGTACGATGGGGCGATGCCCGACGGCACGGCCGCCTTCTCCTTCGACGGCGCGACGAAGCGCTACGGGGACCTCCTCGCCCTCGAAGGGTTGACGCTCTCCGTCCCGCCCGGCGTCGTCTTCGCCCTCGTCGGCCCGAACGGCGCCGGGAAGACGACCGCGATCGGGCTCCTCACCGGCCTCCTCGCGCCGAACGCGGGATGCGCCGAGGTCTTCGGCGTCGACGTCGCCTCCCGACCCGTCGAGGCGAAGAGGCTCCTCGGCTTCGTCCCCGACCGCCCGTTCCTCTGGCCCCGCTGGACGCCGCGCGAGACGCTGCGCTTCGTCGGCGCCGTCTTCGGCGGGGCCGGAGCGGGTCTCGAGGCGCGTATCGAGCGCGAGATCGCCTCATTCGGCCTCGAGGCCGCCGCCGACCGGACGAACGAGACGCTCTCCCACGGCACGAGGCAGAAGGTGGCGCTCGCGCAGGCCTTCCTCCACGCTCCGCGCCTCTTCGTCCTCGACGAGCCGATGGTCGGCCTCGACCCGCTCGCCCAGAAGCTCCTCGTCGAGCGGCTCCGGGAGCGGACGCGCGAGGGAGCGTCCGTCCTCCTGACGACGCACCACCTCTCGCTCGCCGAGGAGGTCGCCGACGACGCGGGCGTCCTCGTGGCGGGGAGGCTCGTCGCGCGCGGCGCGCCTCTCGCGATGACGGCGCGCGGCCTCGCGGGGCGGCTCTCGGAGCTCTTCTTCGACCTCGCGGCCGACGGGGCGCCGTGAGCGCGGGCCGCGTCGCCCTGGCGAACCAGCTGAGGGCGCTCGGCCGCGGCCTCTCGCCCCGCTCGACGGCCGAGGCCGCGGGCGTGATCGCCGTCGCGGCGACGACGCTCGCCTTCCTCCTCGGCGAGTACGCGGGCCTCGCGCTCCTCCTCCGCCTCGCGCGGCGCGGATTCGAGGCGCTCCCGGAGCTCGTCCCCGCGATCCTCCTCGAGCGGCTCCTCCTCGGCGCCTTCACGGCGACGGGGGCGCTCCTCCTCCTCGGCTCGGTGACGACCGCGGTCTCGACCCTCTTCCTCTCGGAGGAGCTCCTCCTCCGGAGGACGCTCCCGATCCCGCACCCGCGCCTCCTCCTCCGCCAGGCCGCGGCGACGACGGCGCTCGCATCGGGGCCGGCGGTCCTCCTCGCGCTCCCGGCCGTCGTCCTCGCGGCGAGGCACGCGCCGTCCCCCGTCGTCGGCGCAGGGTCGCTCGCGGCCGCGTTCCTCGCCGTCGTCGTCCTCGCCGGCGCCGCCGGCGTCGCGATCGCCCTCGGT
>JBDIBE010000277.1:0-4899 GCA_039812785.1 Thermoanaerobaculia bacterium
CCGCCGGGCGGCTGCCGGCGGACCGCGGCTCCGCCGCCGCGACCGCGCTCATCGCCGCGGGCCTCTTCGCGGCCGGGCCGGCCCTCCTGACGCCCGTCGACTGGGACCGCTACTACCTCTTCCCCGTCGTCTTCCTGACCGTCCTGATCGCCGTCGGCGCGTCCGCCGCGGGCGGCGCGCTCCTGCGCCGGGCGCGGGCGAGGCTCTCGGCCTCTTGAAAGGTGCCTTCCGCCCCCGCCTCGCCTTCTTCCTCGCCGCGGTCGCCGTCCAGGCCGCGCTCGCCCTCCTCTTCTCCGGCCGCCTCTACCCCGACGTGATCGGCGCCGTGAACCTCGGCCACGACGTCCTCGCGCGGGGCGTCGAGGGCTACCGGATCACGAGCAAGACGTTCGTCGGGCCCGTCCTCTGGTACCTCGTCCACCACGTCTCGGGGATCGCGGGGCTGAAGCTCGTCAACCTCGGGCTCTTCGCCGCGCTCCTCGCGCTCCACGCGCGCCTCGGCGAGAGGCTGTTCGGCGGCGGCCCGCTCCTCCTCGCCTCGCTCCTCTTCGCGTTCTACCCCGGGACGTGCCTGAACGTCTCCGTCGGCGAGCAGGACGACCTCGCGACGCTCCTCCTCTTCGCCCTCGCCGTCCTCCGCTGGGCCGACCGGAGGGACGCCTTCCTTCCCGGCCTCCTCGTCGGTCTCGCGTTCCTCTTCAAGTTCTCGGCGGCCGCGTTCGCCCCCGGCTTCCTCGCGCTCCTCCTCGTCCGTCGCGGGCCCCGCGCCGCCGCGGCCGCGCTCGCGGGGATGGCGCTCCCCTTCGCCCTCCTCTCCCTCCTCGACGGCTTCTCGAGCGCGCGGAACCTCCTCTACGCGGTCGGCGTGCAGGAGGGGTTCTCGAGCCTCCGGGGAATCGGCTTCAAGCTCCTGAGCACGGGCCTCCTGCCGGCGGCGCTCCTGCCGTGGTGGGTCTTCCGGAAGCGGCGCGACGACGCCCACCTCCTCTGCGCCCTCCTCCCGACTTCCTACCTCGCGTATGTCATCCTCAACCGGGATGCGTGGGCGGCGGGGTTCGTGATGATGCAGGGGGTCTTCTTCGCCTCGTTCCCGCTCGCCGAGCTCCTCGCGGACCGCGGCCTCGGCACGCCTTGGGCGGCGCGGCGGACGCTCGTCGCCGGGGCCGTCGCGGCCTACCTCGCCGTCTCGGCGGCGATCACCTTCGCGAACGCGACCGGCGACACCGAGCTCGCCGCCGAGAGGAAGGGGCCGTGGGTCCTCTGCGAGTGAGGCCTTGCGGCCCGCGGGGGCCGCGTGGCTGACCTCCTCCGCGCCCTCTACCGCGTCTTTCCGCACCGGCTCGTGGAGGAACGGATGCGCGGGGGCGCCGCCCTCGTCCTCGCGGCCGAGCCGCTCGTCCTCTACGTCTTCGACTGGGTCCTCGCGGAGCTCCCGGGCGCCCTCCTCCCGGTCTTCCGACGCTACCGGTACCGCCCCGTCCACCTCCTCGTCGAGCTCTCCTGGGCCCGGGACGACGCCTGGAACGTCGACCGGCTCGCGCGCTGGAAGGCCGAGCACCTCCGGCGCCACCCGAACCACCGGATGCACTTCCTCGCGAACGCCGAGGCGGAGCAGCGGATGATGACGGCGCGCGGCCTCGGCTCGGCCTGGGTGAGCCACAACGCCTTCGCCGACCCCGAGGTCTTCCGCCCTCTGCCCGACCGGCCGAAGCGCTTCGACGCCGTCTACGACGCCCGCGTCTGCCCCTTCAAGAGGCACGAGCTCGCGGCGGGGGTCCGGAGCCTCTCCCTCGTCACCTCGAAGGTCGACCGCTTCCACGACGAGGCGTACGTTCGATCGGTCCGCGCGCTCCTCCCCGGGGCCCACTGGCGCAACGACCCGCTCGACCCGGGCTGGCGGAGCCTCTCGGGGCCCGAGATCAACGAGGCGATCAACGAGGCGAGGGTCGGGCTCTGCCTCTCGGCCGTCGAGGGGGCGATGTTCGCGAGCGTGCAGTACCTCCTCGCCGGCCTCCCCGTCGTCTCGACGGCGAGCCGCGGGGGGCGCGACGCCTTCTTCGACCCCGAATTCGTCCGGATCGTGGCGGACGACCCCGCGGCCGTCGCGGAGGGGGTCCGGGAGATGGCCTCGTGCCCGCTGCCGCCCGGCGAGATCCGGCGGCGGACGCTCGAGCGGATCGCCGCGCACCGCGACCGCCTCGTCGAGCACCTCGACGCGATCGCCTTCGCCGAGGGGACGCCCCCCGTCCCCCGCTCCCGCTGGAGCGCGTGGACCGCGCCGACGCGCATCGCCGACGTCGGCCCCGGCGAGATCTTCCGGCGGATCGAGGAGGCTCGGCGTGGCTGAGGCGCGCGCCGAGGACCGGCTCCTCCCGCTCCTCGCGGCCGCGCGATGGGCGCTCGGGAGGACCTGGGCCGTCCACCGCGGCCTGACGGCGACCCTCGTCCTCGCGGCGTTCCTCCGGAGCCTCGTCCCGGCGGGAGTCGTCCTCGCGGCGCGCGGCCTGATCAACGCCGTCTCCGCCGGCCTCGGCGGCGGGACGGACCGCTTCCATTCCCTCCTCCCCTGGCTCCTCCTCGGCGTCGGCTGCACCGCGGCCGAAGCGCTCGCCCGCGCCGTCCACGACTTCGCGGCCCGACGGCTGCGGGACGAGCTGACGGTCTCGCTGACGGACGAGATCCTCGTCCACGCCGACCGGCTCGCGCCCGCGCACTTCGAGGACCCGCGCTTCCAGGACCTCCTCGAGCAGGCGCGGCGCGACACGGCCGGGAGCTTCGGGAGGTTCCTCGAGAGCGCGCTCGGCGCCGCGGCCGAGAGCGTCCGCGTCGCCTCGCTCGCGGCGGTCCTCGTCTACATCGAGCCCCTCGTCGCCCTCGCCCTCGTCCTCGTCGGCGCCCCGTTCCTCCTCGCGAAGTGGCGATTCGCGAAGATGCGCTACGCGGAGGAGCGGAGGCGGACGACGGAACGCCGCCGCGTCTCCTACCTCGTCTCGCTCCTCGCCGACGCCCGCTCCGTCCCCGAGGTCCGCGTCCTCGGCATCGGGCCGCACCTCGTCGCGCGGTTCCGCGAGCTCGCCGAGGCGTTCCGCGCGCGCGACGCGCGCCTTCACCGGCTCGTCCTCGCCGGCGACTCCGTCTTCATCGCGGTCTCCGTCGCGGCGTTCTGGGCCGCCTTCGTCTGGGTCGCCGTCGGCGCCCTCCGCGGCACGGAGACGATCGGCGACGTCGCCGTCTTCGGCGGGGTGACGGCCCGGATGAGTTTCGCCATCGAGCAGCTCGTCTCCGCCGTGACGACCGCCCTCGAGAGCACGCTCTTCATCTCGAACCTCCTCGCCTTCCTCCGCCTCGAGCCGCGCACGGCCCGCGGGGAGGCGGGCGCGCGGATCCGCCCGCCTGCCGCGCTCGAGCTGCGCGGCGTCTCCTTCTCCTATCCCGGCGCCCCGCGGCCCGTCCTCTCCGGCGTCTCGCTGCACGCCGCGCCCGGCGAGGTCGTCGCCCTCGCCGGAGGGAACGGGGCCGGGAAGACGACGCTCGCCAAGATGATCGCGCGCCTCTACGACCCCTCGGGCGGGACGGTCCTCCTCGGCGGCGTCGACCTGACGGCCGAGCCCCCCGAACGGGCGCACGCGAGCGTCGCCTTCCTCTTCCAGGAGGCGGCCCGGTTCGAGGAGACGCTCGCCGAGAACGTCGCCTGCGGCGACCGCGAGCGCCTCGCCGGGGCGCCGGCGGCCGTGGAGGCGGTCGGCCGCCGCGCCGGCCTCGACCCGCTCGCCGCGGCGATGCCGCGGGGTTGGTCGACGCTCCTCGGGAGGATGTTCGGCGACTACACCCCTTCGGGGGGGGAGTGGCAGCGGATCGCCCTCGCGCGGGCCCTCGCGCGCGACGCCGCGCTCCTCCTCCTCGACGAGCCGACGCTCCACCTCGATCAGCAGGCGGAGCGGTTCTTCCTCGCGAACCTCCGCGCGCTCTGCGCCGGGCGTACGGTCGTCCTGATCACCCACCACCCGCCGCTCCTCGCCGCCGCCGACCGCGTCCTCTTCCTCGCCGGCGGACGGATCGCCGAGGAGGGGACGCACGAGTCGCTCCTGGCGCGCGGCGGCCCCTACGCGGCCCTCTTCGGAAGCGCCCCGGCCGCGGCGCGCCCGGCCGCCGGAGGTGGCACCTGAACCCCCTGCAGAAGCTCGTCGTCCTCCTCGACGTCCCGCCGTTCTCCTCCCTCTTCGCCGCGCTCTACAGGCTCGGCCTCCGCCGCCTCCTCGACCGGCTCGCGAAGCTCGAGTGCGTCCGCGCGGTCTACGGCACCGGCTCGTACTTCGAGGGGCGCCCCGTCCACGGCCTCTCCGACGTCGACCTCGTCATCGTCGTCGACGCCCGCTTCACGCGGCTCGACCTCGAGCCGCAGGAGCTGATCCGCGCCTACGGCCGCGTGAGGCGGCTCTTCCCGTTCCTCGGCGCGTGGGACGAGAAGGCCGAGAACCTCGTCTTCCTCTCCGACGCCGCGCTCGGCTTCCCGCTCCCCGAGTCGCTCCGCCTCCGGGCGAAGCTCGGCCGCCTCCACCGCCTCCTCGGCCCGGAGGACGACGGAGTCCTGCCGCGCGGCCCCGTGACGGCGTCCGAGGCGGCCGCCGAGATCGCCACGCTCGTGAGGCTGCCCGTGACGAAGGGGCCGGTCCACGCGAGCAACCTCCGCTTCTGGCAGAAGCTCTTCGTCAAGGTCCTCGACGCCGGCGCGGCGGCCGGCTGCGCCGAGGAGGCCGAGGCGTTCCGGGCGCGCCCCGAGCTCGCCTTCCTCCGCCTCGGCGAGCGGCGGCTCTTCTTCACCCGGAGCCGGCCCGAGGAGCTCTACGCGCTCCTCCTCGAGGCAGCGGGAGCGCTCCTCGCCCGGATGGGGAGCGCGCT
>JBDIBE010000278.1:0-4897 GCA_039812785.1 Thermoanaerobaculia bacterium
AAGTCGATCTTCGCGAGGCGCTCGAGGGCGTCGGCGTTCTTCACGAGGACGCCGGAGAGGGCGCCGCGCCCCGTCGCGACCATGATCGAGAGCGGCGTCGCGAGACCGAGGGCGCAGGGGCACGCGATGATGACGACCGCGATCGCCGAGGCGAGGGCGCGGACGAGGCGCGGCTCCGGGCCGAGGGCGATCCAGAGCGCGAACGTGACGAGGGCGGCCGCGACGACCGCCGGGACGAACCAGGCCGAGACGCGGTCGGCGAGCTTCTGGACGGCCGCACGGCTCCGCTGCGCCTCGGCGACGAGGCGGACGATCCGGGCGAGCGTCGTCCCCTCGCCCACCCTCTCGGCGGCCATCACGAAGCCGCCGGCGCCGTTCACCGTCCCTCCCGTCACGGCGTCGCCCGCGCCCTTCTCCACGGGGATCGGCTCGCCCGTCACCATCGACTCGTCGACCCACGAGACCCCCTCGAGGACCGTCCCGTCCACCGGGACGCGCTCGCCGGGCCGCACGCGGAGGCGCTCGCCCTCGGCGACGGATTCGACGGGGACGTCGGCCTCGCAGCCGTCCGCCTCGACTCGGCGCGCCGTCTTCGGCGCGAGGTCGAGCAAGGCGCGGATCGCCGAGCTCGTCCGGCTCCGCGCGCGGAGCTCGAGGACCTGCCCGAGGAGCGCGAGGGCGGTGATGACGGCCGCGGCCTCGAAGTAGACGAGCGGCGCCGCGCCGTGGCCGCGATAGGCCTCCGGGAGGAGATCGGGGCGGAGCGCGCCGAAGGTGAGCGCCGCGACGCTGTAGAGCCAGGCGGCCGCGACGCCGAGGCCGATGAGCGTGAACATGTTCGGGCTCCTGTTCACGAGCGAGGCCCAGGCCCGCCGGAAGAAGGGGGCGCCGGACCAGGCGACGACGGGCGTCGCGAGGAGACCCTGCAGGAACGTGAGGAGCCACGGCGAGACGCGGTGCTGGAGCGGCGCGCCCGGGAGCATCTCGGACATGGCGAGGAGGAGGACCGGGAGGCCGAGGGCGGTTGCCACCTGCAGCCGCCGCGTCATGTCGGCGAGCTCGGGCGAGGCGGCGTCGGCCGTCGGCATCTCCGGCTCGAGCGCCATCCCGCAGACGGGGCACTCTCCGGGGCCGTCGGAGACGACCTCGGGGTCCATGGGGCAGATCCAGCGGGCCGCGCGCGGAGCGGCAGCGTGCTCTTCGGTCCGGACGGCGTGGGCGTGGGCGGTCATCGGCGTTTCCTCCCGTTCTCACGAGGGGAGACGCGAGCCCCGCCGGGACCTTACAGGCCGCCCCGGCGCGCGGACTGTAAGGTCCTCCCCGCGGCGGCGTCTCCGTTCGTGACCGACGAAAGGAGACCGCCATGAAGATCGCCGACACGCTCCGCTCCCTCCTGAAGACGAAGGACGCCGACGGCCCCTCCGCCGAGCACGACTGCTGCAGGGGCGGCGCCTGCGAGAGACCGTCGAGGGCCGAGACGGCCCCCGCCGCCGGGCTCGAGGTCGTGGTCGAGAAGGGCTACCGTCCCGCGCGCCTCGCGGCCCGCGCCGGGGAGCCGCTTCGCGTGACCTTCCTCCGCAGAGAGACCTCCGCCTGCTCGAAGGAGGTCGTCTTCCCAGGCCTCGGCATCCGCAGGGTCCTGCCGACGGGGGAGCGGGTCACGATCGACCTGCCGCCGCTGCCGGCCGGCGTCGTCCCGTTCACCTGCGGCATGGGGATGATGAAGGGGGGGATCGACGTGCGCTGAGGCACCGCTGGCAGAATCGGGGAGTGACCCGCCCCGACCCGGTCGTCGCCCTCGCGGAGGAGTACCCGCGCTTCCTCGCATTCCTCGCGAGGCGGACCGGGGACCGCGCCGCCGCCGAGGAGATCCTCCAGGAGGCCTTCGCGAAGGCCGTGACGAAGGTCCACGGCCTCCGCGAGGACTCCTCCGCCGTCGCCTGGTTCTACCAGGTCCTCCGCAACGCCCTCGTCGACCACCGGCGCCGGACCGCCTCGGAGGGCCGCGCGATGGCGGCGTACGCCGCGGAGCAGGACGGCGAGGCGCGCGACGAGGAGCTCGAGCGCGAGGTCTGCCGCTGCGTCGGCCGGATCGCCGCCGACCTGAAGCCCGAGTACGCCGAGGCGCTCCACGGGGTCGAGGTCGACGGCCTGTCCCTGAAGGACTTTGCCGCGGCGGCGGGCATCACGCCGAACAACGCCGCGGTGAGGGTCCACCGGGCGCGGGAGGCCCTCCGGAGGCGGCTCGTCGCGACCTGCGCGACGTGCGCCGCCCGGGGCTGCGTCGACTGCACGTGCGGGACGCGGGGCGAGGCGCCCTGAGACCGTCTCCTTCCCGAACCGGCGCGTAAACGCGTTTCGTCGCGGGCGCCCCGCGACCTATCATCCCCGGATCGTTCGGACGGACGGTCCCGCGCGTCGCGCGGGGGAGGAGGGGTCGATGAGCGCAGAACAGTCGGGCGCCCCCGGCGGGGCGAAGCTCAACCTGAGCGAGTCGCAGCAGGCGGCGATCTCGAGGCTCCAGAGCGACGCGAACGTCATCGCGCCGCCGATCTGGCTCGCGCGCCAGGCGTACGTCTCGAACGACGCCGTGGAGAGGGCCCACGCGGCCGCCGACCCGACCGCCTTCTGGGACGAGAAGTCGAAGCTCGTCGACTGGATCGAGCCGTTCGAGGAGGTCTTCCGCTTCGACCTGCCGCGGCACGAGTGGTTCGTCGGCGGGAAGCTGAACGCCGCCGCGAACTGCATCGACCGGCACGTCTACGGCGACCGCCGCAACAAGGCCGCCCTCATCTGGGTCGGCGAGGACGGCGAGGAGCACACCTACACCTACAGCCGCCTCTACCGCGAGGTGAACCGCTTCGCGAACGCGCTGAAGCGCCTCGGCGTCGGCAGGGGCGACCGCGTCATCATCTACATGCCCCTCGTGCCGGAGGGCGTCATCACGATGCTCGCCTGCGCGCGGATCGGCGCGATCCACTCCGTCGTCTTCGCGGGGATGGGGACCCAGGCGCTCCGCTCGCGCATCGTCGACTGCCAGGCGAAGGCGATCGTCTGCTCCGACTACACCTTCCGCCGCGGCAAGAAGATCCCGCTCAAGCCGACGATCGACGAGGCGGTCCGCGACCTCGTCTTCGTCGAGCACGTCGTCGTCCACCGGCGAGGGTCGCGCGTCGGCGACGCGCCGTACGAGTTCGAGTCGGAGCGCGAGCACGACTTCTACGACATCCAGGAGGCCAACGAGATCCACTGCCCGCCGGAGCCGATGGACGCGGAGGACCCGCTCTTCATCCTCTACACGTCGGGGACGACGGGGAAGCCGAAGGGGGTCGTCCACGCGACGGGCGGCTACATGGTCGGCGTCACGTGGCTCTCGAAGGCCTTCTACCAGATCGGCGAGCGCGACATCTACTGGTCGACCTCCGACATCGGCTGGATCGTCGGCCACTCCTTCATCGTCTACGGGCCGCTCTCCGTCGGCGCGACGGTCTTCTGCCGCGAGGGCGTCCCGGACTGGCCGACGCCGGAGGTGACGTGGGAGCTCTGCGAGCGCTTCGGCGTGAACCTCCTCTTCACGGCGCCGACCGCGGTGAGGATGTGGATGAGCCACGGGCCGGAGGCGCCGTCGAAGTACGACCTCTCCAAGCTCCGCCTCATCGCCTGCGCGGGCGAGCCGCTGAACCCGGAGGCGCACCTCTGGAGCCAGAAGCACCTCGTCGGGCAGTCGGGCGGGATGGTCGTCGACAACTTCTGGCAGACGGAGATCGCCGCTCCCGTCCTCGGCACGATGCCGACGTTCGAGGCGCGGCCCGGCAAGGTCGGGAAGCCCATTCCCGGGGTCGACGCGGCGATCGTCGACGCACAGGGGAACGCGCTCCCCGACGGGCACGGCGGGCTCCTCGTTCTCCGCAAGCCCGTCCCCTACATGCTCCGGACGGTCTGGGGCGACCACGCGCGCTACGAGAAGTACTGGCAGCAGATCCCGGGCTGCTACGCGGCGGGCGACATCGCCGTCCGCGACAGGGACGGCTGGTTCGCCGTCCTCGGACGGGCGGACGACGTCATGAACGTCGCGGGCCACCGGATCGGCACGGCCGACGTCGAGGGCTCCCTCATCCGCCATCCCGCGGTCGCCGAGAGCGCCGTCGTCGGCCTCCCCGACCCGGTCAAGGGCGAGCGGATCAAGGCCTTCGTCGTGCTCAAGGCGGGCTTCGAGGAGGGCGCGGGCCTCATCGCCTCTCTCAAGGACCACGTCCGGCAGGACCTCGGCCCGATCGCGCAGCCCTCCGAGATCGAGATCCGCAAGACCCTTCCGAAGACCCGCTCGGGGAAGATCGTTCGTCGCTACCTCAAGGCGGTCGAGATGGGGGAGGACCCGGGAGACCTCTCGACGCTCGCCGACTGAAGTGGATCGGGGAGGCTCGCCACGAGCCTCCCCGCGCCGCCTCCGGCGGCTCCCCTCGAGCGGGGCGGAACGGGATCGGGGAGGCTCGCCGCGAGCCTCCCCGCGCCGCCTCCCGCGGGCGGGCCGGGGTTGATACCCTTTGCGCACCGTTTCCGGCGAGGAGGTCCGAAGGATGAGTGATCGAACGATCGCGGGGAAGCGCCCGTGAGCGAGGCCGTGAAGGCGCTTCTCGGGAAGCTCGCCGTCCTCGTCCCGGGCTACGCCGGCTACGCGGAGCGCGAGCGGCGGCGCGAGACGGACCAGGCGCTCCGGCTCTCGGTCGCGGCGCGGCTCGGGGCGGTCCGGGAGGAGCTCGAGGGACGCGTGGTCGATGCCCTCCGCTCGTCGGACCTCGAGCGCGTCGAGCCGCTCGACGCCCTCGCCCGCCGCGTCGCGACGCTCGCGGACTCCGTTCGGCACGCCCCGGCCGGCTACGCGGGCCTCTTCGACGCG
>JBDIBE010000279.1:0-4891 GCA_039812785.1 Thermoanaerobaculia bacterium
CGAGGGCGGCCGCCGCGGGCGGCCTCCTCCTGGATCCCGGCGGAAGGATCCTCGAGGCGGGACGCCGCTGGCGGGAGATCCCGGGCGCGTCCCGGCCGGGAGAGGCCCTCTCCCTCTCCGGTCCGGTCGCGCGCCCGGTCGCGGCCTTCGCGCGCCTCGCGTCGCGCCGTGCGGCGGCCGGACGGGCCACGGCTTTCGGCCGCCTCGCGGTCGAGGACGAGAGCGGAGACTTCTTCCGCGTCCTGGCGGCTCGCGCCGAGGCGGTCCCGGGCGGCACGCTCGTTCTCCTCGCGCGGGTCGACGTTCCTTTCGGCGTCTTCCTCGCGATCGCTTCTGTCGTCGTCTTCGAGTGGGGAGGCCCCGCGCTCGACCTTCTCGCCGCAGGTCTGCACGTGCCGGGGAGGTCCCTCCTGCCGTGACGGAGCCGTCCGGCCCCTGGGAGCGGGAAGTCCGCCGTTTCGTCCTCGCCGGGCTCGCGTTCCTCCTCTTCCTGGCGGGCGCCTCCCTCGTCGCGCTCCGGATGACGACGCGCTGGGCGATCGGACAGTCGGAGGAACGGCTCGTCGCGGAGACCCGGGCGATCGCGGCCCGCTTCGGCTCGACGCGCGACCTCGCGACGGCCCTCACGGGAGACGCCCGCGTCGTGAGCCTCGTGCGCGAGTACGCGCCCCAGCAGATCGCCCTCTTCGACGCCCGCGGCGCCCTCCTCCGGAGCGTCGCGTGGCTCCCCGACGCGGCCCGGGTCCCGGACCGGCTGAGCGCCGGCGAGCTCCCGGGCCCGGGCGGGGCCCGCCTCGCCCGGAGGGAGGAGACCGGGACCCCCATCGCGGTCGTGACGGTGGCCGTCGACGACGGCGCGCTCGTCCTCCGGGCGCTCTACGACGCGACGCCGATCGTGGCGGCCGAGCGGACGCTCGTCATCCTCGTCGTCGTCGTCCCCGCGGGCGTCGCCCTCCTCGTCGCCCTCGCCGTTCCGTTCCTGCGGCGCCTGACCCGACCCATCGACGCCCTCGCCGAGACGGCGCGGAGCGCCGAGGCCCTCGTCCCGCCCTCGAGCGAGGAGAGCCGCCCGGCGCACGCCGCCGTCGCGGCGTTCGCCCGGACGATCGGCGAGCTCCGGGAGCGGACCGCGGAGCTCGAGAAGCTCCGCCAGAGGGAGAAGGAGCGGGCGGACGCGCTCGCGGTCACGGCGGAGACCCTCGTACGGTCCCATCCCGGGGGCCTCCTCGTCGTCGGGCCCGAGGGGGAGATCACCGAGGCGAACGGGCCGGCCCTCGCGGCGCTCGGCCTCCGCCGGGAGGCTCTCGCCGGAGCCGCGGCGGAGCGGCTCTCGGCCTGGCCGGTCCTCGCGAAGGCCGTCGAGGCCGCCCTGCGCGGGGAGCCGACCCTCGCGGCCGACGCCTCCCGTCCGGACGAGACCTCGAGCCGCTCGCTCGAGGCGACGGCCGTGCCCGTCGCGGACGCGGACGGCCGGATCCTGGGCGGCCTCGTCTTCCTCGAGGACCGGACGGCGATGAAGCGCCTCGAGCGCGAGCTCTCGTTCCGCCGCGAGCTCGCGGCCCTCGGCGAGATGTCGGCCGGCATCGCCCACGAGTTCCGGAACGCGACCGCGGCGATCCTCGGCTACGCGCGCCTCGCCGGCGCCGCGGAGAGCCCCGAAGCGCGGGCGCGGCATCTCTCCCGCATCCGTGCCGAGGCGGAGCACGTCGCGCGCGTCACGGGCGACTTCCTCCTCTTCGCGCGCCCGGAGAGGCTCCTGCTCGCTCCGGTCGACCTCGCCCCCCTCGTCGAGGAGGTCCTCTCCGAGGGAAGGGCCACGTCTCCGGGGACGGCTCTCGCGAGCGAGGGGGAGTTCCCGACGCTCTCCGCCGACGCCGCGCTCCTCCGCCGGGCGCTCGTGAACCTCGTCCGCAACGCCGCGGAGGCCGCGGGCGAGGACGGGCGCGTGGTGGTGCGCGGCGCGGCCGCGCCCGACGGCGCCGTCGCGCTCACCGTGGAGGACAGCGGGCCGGGCCTTCCGGCCGAGGCGGCCGCGAGGCTCTTCGTCCCCTTCTCCTCGACGAAGGCGGGCGGCACGGGCCTCGGGCTCTCGCTCGTGGCGAAGATCGCCGCCCTCCACGGCGCCGCCGTCTCCGCGGGCCGCTCCGAGGCCCTCGGTGGCGCCTCCTTCCGGATCGAGTTCCCCCCGCCCGCGCCTCCTGGGGGCTGAGGAGGACGGGTCAGGCCGGCGGGACCTCGCCGGAGCGGCGCTTCTCGACGAGCGACTTGAAGTACTCCTTGTCGACGGCCTTGTCGAGCGCCTCGTCCATCTCGACGAGGTCCTGCACGACGACCTCGGCGAGGTACTGGTCCATCGCGATCATCCCCTGCGACCGCCCCGTCTGGATGAGAGAGGCGATCGTCGCCGTCTTCCCCTCGCGGATCGCGTTGGCGAGGGCGGCCGAGCCGCGCAGGACCTCGAACGCCGGAACGCGCCCGCCTCCCTTCTTCCGGAGGAGGACCTGCGCGACGACGGCCTTGAGGACCTCCGAGAGGACGACCCGCACCTGCTCCTGCTCCTCCGACGGGAAGCCGTCGATGAGCCGGTCGACCGCCTTGGCGGCCGAGTTCGTGTGGAGGGTCCCGAAGACGAGGAGGCCCGTCTCGGCGGCGTGGAGCGCCATCCGCATCGTCTCGAGGTCCCGCAGCTCGCCGACGAGGATCGCGTCGGGGTCCTCCCGGAGGGCCGCCTTGAGCGCGGCGGAGAAGGTCGGGGTGTCGGGCCCGAGCTCGCGGTGCGTGACGATCGACTTCTGCGAGAAGTGGACGAACTCAACGGGGTCCTCGATCGTGACGATGTGGTAGGCCTTCGTCCGGTTCAGGCGGTCGACGAGCGCGGCGAGCGTCGTCGACTTGCCCGAGCCGGTCGGGCCGGTGACGAGGACGAGGCCGCGCAACGTCCGCCCGACGGCCGCGACCGACTCGGGCAGCCCGAGGTCCTCCACGGTGAGGACGCGCGGGGGGATCATCCTCAGGACGGCGGCCGGGCCGTGCTCCTGCCGGAAGAGGTTCACGCGGAAGCGCGCCTTCTCCCCCATCGCGTAGGCGAAGTCGGCGTCTCCCGTCCGCGACCACTCGTCCCACACGCGCTCGGGCGCGATCGGCCGCAGCAGGTTCTCGAAGTCGTCCTCCCGGAGGGACCGCCACCGGAGGTGGGACAGGTCGCCGTCGATGCGGATCATCGGTGGGGAGCCGCACGCGACGTGGAGGTCGGAGGCCTTCTTCTCGAGGACGACCCGGAGGAGCGCGTCGATCCGGGCGGCCTTGGCAGGAGAGGCGGTGGCGCTCATGCGTCCTCCAGCCGCTCCTCGGCGGCGAGCTTCTCGAACGGCTCCTTCTTCAGCGCCCGGTCCATTGCGGCCGAGGCGTCGACCTTCCGCTCCTCGGCGAGCTTGAGGAGGTACTGGTCCATCGTGTTCATCCCGGAGAGCTGGCCCGTCTGGAGGATCCCGGGCAGCTGGTAGGTCTTCGCCTCGCGGATGAGCGCGCCGACCGCGGAGGTGCCCCGGAGGATCTCGAAGGACGCGATCCGGCCGACCCCGCCCCGCCGCGGCAGGAGCGTCTGGGAGATCACCGCCTTCAGCGACTCGGAGACCATCGCCCGGATCTGCCCCTGCTGGCCCGGCGGGAAGGCGTTGATGATCCGGTCGACCGTCGCGGTCGCGGTCGTCGTCGAGAGCGTCCCGAAGACGAGGTGCCCCGTCTCGGAGGCCGAGATCGCGAGGGCCATCGTCTCCGTGTCGCGCATCTCGCCGACGAGGATGACGTCGGGGTCCTCCCTTAGGGCGGCCTTCAAGGCGCGGGCGAACGACGTCGTGTGGTGCGGCACCTGCCGCTGGTTCACGAGGCACTCCTTGTTCGGGTGGACGAACTCGACGGGGTCCTCGACGGTGATGATGTGGCCCCTCCGCGTCTCGTTGACGCGGTTCAGGAGGGCGGCGAGCGTCGTCGACTTGCCGCAGCCGGCCGGGCCCGTCACGAGGACGAGCCCCTGCGTGTAGCGGGTCAGCTCCCACGTCGACTCCGGCAGGTCGACGTCCTCGACCGTCGGGATCGACCTCGGGATGACGCGGAAGCAGGCGTCCCAGCCGTGGCGCTGGGAGAAGAAGTTCACCCGGAAGCGCCCCAGCCCCGGGACCTTCAGGCAGAGGTCGAGGTTGCGGCTCTCCACGAGCTCTTCCCACTCCGCCGGCGTCAGGACCGAGCGGATCAGCCGCTCGGCGGCCTCCGGCGTCGTCGGGACGGTCTCGACGGCGACGAGCTGGCCGTGGATCCGCTGGTGCGGGACGAAGCCGGTCGCGAGGTGGAAGTCGGACGCTCCCTTCGCGATCGTGTCGGCGAGGAAGTCGTGCAGCGTCGGCGCGGGGTTCCCGCGCACCTCCGCGGTGGCGACCGGGACGACGACCTGGGGCAGGGCGTCCCGCGCCGCGTCCCCCTGGAGCTTGCCGACGAGGCGCCGCGCCTTCTCGCGGACGGCCACGTCGAGGTCGGGGACCTTCGAGACGCTCGCGAGGACCTCGGCGACCTTCGGCAGGTTCCGCCCGATCGACGCGAGCGCGTCGAGGATCTCGAGCTGGTCGTCCGGCTTCCCGCGGCACGTCTTGAACAGCTCGAAGAGGGGCCCGGCGGCCCGCGGGTCGCCGATCGCCCCGAGCGCCCCGACTGCGGGGAGGACGGTCAGGCGGTCGTTCAGCAGCCCGAGGACCCGCTGGAGGACCTCGTCCCCCCGCCCGTGCCGCCCGATGTTCTCGAGGGCGCGGGAGCGGACCCACCAGTCCGCCTCGTCGAGGAGCTTCATCCAGGCCGGGAGGGCGCGTGGGTCGTCGATGAGGAGCGCCAGCTCCTTGGCGGG
>JBDIBE010000280.1:0-4889 GCA_039812785.1 Thermoanaerobaculia bacterium
TGACGAGGACCGGCCGCGGCACCTCCGCCTCGACGAGCCGCGTCAGGAGGTAGCCGCGCCACCCGATCTCCTCGCCCGCCGCGGAGAGCATCGAGAGGAGCGAGACGAGCGTGAGCGCGAGTCCCACGAGGAGCGCGAAGCGGAGCGGCGGCGGGAAGGCGTCGAGGCCGAGCTGCGGGAGGAGCGGCACCTCGAAGGAGGCGAGGCCCGCGCCCCAGGCGACGCCGTAGGCGAGGGCGCCGACGGCGACCGGCAGGAGCCACGCGAGGCCGATCGCCTTCCACCCCCGCGCGCCCCCGATCCGGAACGAGACGTCGCGGAAGCCCTCCCGGAGGACGAGCCGGGCGACGAGCGAGGCGACGCCCGGAGTCCACATGAGGGCGTAGACGAGCCACGGGCTCTCGCCGATCGGCTTCCCCGACCGGAGGATCAGCCCCTGGAAGACGCCGCTCCCGAGGGCCACGAGCGCGAAGAAGACGAGGAGCCCCTTCCTCGCCTCGTCGGCGCGGGGGGGGACGGCCGGAACGGGGGCCTCGGGCGCGGTCTCGCTCACGCCGCCGAGTCTCCCACGCCCGGCGGCCTCGCCGCGGGGTCAGGCGTGAAATCGTGTATTGTTTTCAACAATACACGATTTCACGCCTGACCCCGTCCCCCTTCTACGTCGTCGCCGCGCCCCCGAACGCGCTTCCTCTCCGGAGGGACGAGCGCTCGTTCGTGGCCGAAGCCCCCCCTCACGCACGACGGCCGCGGATCGCTCCGCGGCCGTCGAGAGGAACGGGGGTGGTCCCGGGGCTACATGACCGCCGTCGGCGGGGCCGGCTCGTCGGCCGCGCCCGCCTTGCCGAGCGGCACCCAGACGAGGTAGGCCGCGAGGGCGAGGACGACGGGGATCGCGAGCCACGGCGCGAAGGGCGCGAAGGCCGCGATCGTCGGGAAGGTGTTGTCGGAGCGGGAGGCGACGACGCCGGCGACGATGAGGCCGACGAGCGCCTCGCCCGCGATGAGGCCGGAGGCCGCGAGGACGCCCGCGTTCTCGACGCGCGCCTTCTGGGCGGCGTTGTAGTCGCGCTTGGCGGCGAGCTTGTCGACGAAGCCGCGGACGAGGCCGCCGATGAAGATGGCGAACGTCGTCTCGAGCGGGAGGTACATGCCGACGGAGAAGAGCATCGGGCTCTTGACGCGGACGAGGATGAGCGTGATCCCCATCGCGATGCCGACGAGGACGAGCGGCCAGGCCATCTCGCCGCCGACGATCCCCTGCGAGAGGGCCGCCATGAGGCCGGCCTGCGGGGCCGGGAGGTTCTTGCCGCCGAAGCCGCCGACGCCGGGGTTCGAGGCAAGGTCGGAGGTGTGGAGGAGGTAGAGCGGGAAGAACATGACCGCGCCCGCGACGATGACGCCGAGGACGTCGCCGATCTGCATCTTCCACGGGGTGCCGCCGAGGATGTGCCCGACCTTCAGGTCCTGGAGCATCTCGCCCGCGACGGCCGACGAGACGCAGACGACCGCGGCGACCGCGAGGACGGCCGCGACGCCCTCGGCGCCCTTGACGCCGATGATGACCATCGTGAGCGCGGCGACGATCGTCGTCGCGAGCGTGAGGCCGGAGATCGGGTTGTTCGACGAGCCGATGAGCCCGACGAGGTTCCCCGACACCGCGGCGAAGAAGAACCCGGTCACGAGCATGACGACGGCCGCGAGCAGGGCGCCGCCGAGGACGTTCGTGAAGTAGAAGTAGAGGGCGACCATCAGGACGAAGACCGCCGCGATCCCCATGAGGACGACCTTGAACGAGAGGTCCTTCTCCGTCCGCTCGGTCGCCTCGGCCGCCGCCGCCGACTTCTTCACGTCGGCCACGCCGCGCTTGATGCCGGAGATGAGGTTCTTCCGCATCTTCCAGAGCGTGAAGCAGGCGCCGACGAGCATGCCGCCGACCGCGATCGGACGGACGATGTAGCGGTAGAGGTGGCCCGCGAGGCCGGCCCAGTCCTGGGCGCCCGTGGCCGCGTCGGTGTACTTGTCGATCAGGTTCGGGCCGAGGAAGAAGACGAGGAGCGGGACGAAGAGGCCCCAGGCGAGGAGGCCGCCCGCGAAGTTCAGCGCGCCGAGCTCGGGCCCGATGATGTAGCCGACGCCCATGTAGGCGGGCGTCGCGGCCGGGGCCGCGATCGTCGTGACGCCGCCCGCGGGGATCGCGTTCGCGTCCTTCGTCAGGCCGAGCCTCACGAAGCTCTCCTTGATCCGGCCGACGCCGAGGTGGAACTCGTTCGAGGCGCGGAAGACGCCCGAGTCGCCGAGGATCTTGATGAGGGCGCCGACGCCCATCGCCTTGAAGAGCTGGACGGCGGCGTCGGCCCCGCGCTGGCCCGCCTTGTGGATCTCGCTGGCGGCGACCGACTCGGGGAAGGGCAGCCCCTTGTCCTCGACCATGACGCGCCGGAGGATCGTCACGAAGAGGATGCCGAGGAGGCCGCCGAGGATCATGAGCGCCGTGGCGATCCCGTACTCCTTCGCGTCGAACCCCTTGAACTTCCACATCCCGAGGATGACGAAGGCGGGGATGGTAAAGATCGCCCCCGCCGCGACGGACTCGCCGATGGAGCCGACGGTACGGGCGAAGTTCTCCTCGAGGAGGGACCCCTTGAAGATCCGGAGGACGGCCATGCCGATGACGGCAGCCGGGTAGGTCGCGGCGATCGTCATGCCGGCCTTCAGGCCGAGGTAGGCGTTCGCGGCTCCGAGGATGACGGCCATCAGGAGGCCGAGGACGAGCGCACGCCCGGTGAACTCCGTCATCGTGGAGTTCGCCGGCACGAACGGCTGAAAGGGTTTCTCACTCATTCCGGAAGATCCTCCCTCGAGATCTGCACTCGGCTTGTACGGTCGTTCGGCCAAGGGCGCATCGAACGCGGATTCTACACGCGGGCCACGCCCGGACCGGGCCTCGGAAGCGCCTTTCCATGCGGCCCGGGGGCGTGCCATTCCGCCGCACCGCGGCGGCCCGGCGGGCGCATCCGGACGCCTCCGGTCCGGTTCGCGGAAGGCGGGCGCGCCTACGGGACGACGGCGAAGTGGAAGTGCGCCTCGAGCGTCTTGTGCTCGTAGGCCGCGGGGAGCTTCGGGAAGGGAGAAGAGGCCTCGACGGCCGCGAGAGCGGCCTTGTCCCACGCCTTCACGCCCGACTCCATCGAGACGAAGGCGTTCTGGACCCGCCCGTCGCGGCTCAGCGTCGCCTGCACGACGCAC
The DNA here is from genome assembly GCA_039812785.1 of Thermoanaerobaculia bacterium. Lineage (GTDB taxonomy): Bacteria > Acidobacteriota > Thermoanaerobaculia > UBA5066 > UBA5066 > UBA5066. The sequence continues at coordinate 3,247 of JBDIBE010000280.1, forward strand.
TTCTTCCCGACCGCGGGCGAGGCCGACGGCGCCGTCCACTTCCCCGCGACCTTCTGGAAGACGGCCTTCTGGTACGCGGCGTCCTTCAGGGTCGACTGGAAGTAGACGTTGAGCGACGGGCGCCCCTGGGCGAGCGCCGTCGCGGCGACCAGGACGGCGAGGGCGGCGGCGAGCGTGGCGATGCGCTTCATGGCCCGGCAAGGATAGCTCCGCGCTAACCTCCGCGAATGCCTCCGGCCTCGCGCGCCCGCCTCGCCGCCCCGCTCGCGGTCCTCGCCCTCCTCGCCGCGCCGCTCCTCGCACAGGAGCGCCCGAAGGTGCCGATCCTGCCCGACCACTGGACGAAGGCCGAGCTGAACGGCTTCCGCGGCACCCCTTCCTACGACGAGACGCTCGCCTTCCTCCGGAGGCTCGAGAAGACCTCGCCGTACCTCTCGCTCTCCTTCTACGGCACGTCGGGCGAAGGGCGGCCGATGCCGCTCCTCGTCGCCTCGAAGGACAAGGCCTTCACGCCGGAGGCGGCCGCGAAGGCGGGCAAGCCGGTCGTCCTCGTCCTCAACGGCATCCACTCCGGCGAGATCGACGGCAAGGACGCGTGCTTGATCCTCCTCCGCGACATGGCGCTCGGGAACCGCCCCGAGCTCCTCGACGCGCTCACGCTCCTCGTCGTCCCGATCTACAACGTCGACGGCCACGAGCGCCCCTCGAAGTGGAACCGCCCGAACCAGGACGGGCCCGTCGACGGCATGGGCTTCCGGACGACGACGCAGGGCCTCGACCTGAACCGCGACTTCCTCAAGGCCGACGCCCCCGAGACGCGCGCCCTCCTCTCGCTCGTCTCCGCGTGGAGCCCCGACCTCTTCGTCGACGACCACGTCACCGACGGCTCCGACGCGCAGGCGACGGTCACCGTCTCCTACGGCGGCGAGCCCGCGACCGCCGAGCCGCTCCGCGCCTGGCTCGAGACGGTGATGCGCCCCGCGCTCGCCGAGGTCGAGGAGGCCGGCTGGAAGACGGCCCCCTACATCGAGTGGGTCGAGCCGCTCGACCCGGCGAAGGGGATCGACGTCGGCCCCACGGAGCCGCGGTACGCCACCGGCTACATGCCGCTCCGCGGGATCCCGTCGGTCCTCGTCGAGATGCACGCCTTCAAGCCCTACGGCGAGCGCGTCCGCGCGAACGCGGCCTTCCTCTCGGCGCTCCTCTCCCGCGTCGGCGCCGCGCCGAAGGCGCTGAAGGAGGCGCGCGCGGCGGCCCTCGACGCCGCGCGGAAGGCCCCCGCCGGCTCGCCCTTCGTCCTCGCCGGCGAGACGGACCTCGCGCGCCCCGAGAAGATCGACTTCCCGGGCTTCGCCTGGGTCGAGGTCGTCTCGCCCGTCACCGGCCGCCCGCGCCTCGTCTGGGACGCGACGAAGCCGGTGAGCGTCCCGATGCCGGTCTACCGCCACGTGAAGGCGACCGCGACGACGACGCGCCCCGCGGCCTACGTCGTCCCCGCCGGGTGGCCCCGGGTCGAGGAGACGCTGAAGGCCCACGGCATCCGCTTCACGAAGCTCGCCGAGGCGCGCTCGCTCTCCGTCGGCACCTTCCGCGCGAGCGAGCCGAAGCTCGAGAGCTTCCCCTACCAGGGGCGCGTCCGCGTG
>JBDIBE010000281.1:0-4857 GCA_039812785.1 Thermoanaerobaculia bacterium
TCGGGCGGAACCGGGAGCCGGTCCGTCGATTCGAGGGCCTCGGCGGGCGGCGGGACCGGCAGCGGCGGGGGCGCGGCGATCGTCGGCGGGAAGGACGCCGCCGCGGGAGCCTCCACGGCGCGCGCGGGCGCGGGCTCAACCGGGCGGTGCCGGCCCTCCCGGAGCTCGGCCTTCACGTCGAGGAGCTCGCGTTCGAGGCGCTCGTTCGTCCGGCCGAGCTCCTCAGCCCTCCTCTCGAGCGAGCGGATGCGGCTCCGCGCGAGGAGAGAGAGGACGAGGGAGGCGACTGGCGCGAGGACGAGGAGCGCGCCGAGGAGAAGGAGGAGGCCCTCCATCTAGCCGTTCCTCACGACGGGCACCGCTACTCTTCCGGGATCTCTTCGTCGTCGACTTCGCCGCCGAAGAAGAACGAGTCGCCGCACGGGCGGCTGCAGTAGCTCCGCGAGCCGACCCTGTAGACGCACCAGGCGCAGTACCGGCGGCCGCAGACGGGGCACTTCTGGAGCTCGGCCGGCTCGCAGAGCCGTCCGCAACGCCCGCACACGTCGTCCTTCTGGACCTCATCGTCTTCGAGGAAGGGCATGTGGACATCATAGCCCCGGGATCTGGTACCATCCCCCGCTCTGCGGCCGGCCGTGGCGATGTAGCTCAGTCGGTAGAGCGGGGGTCTCATAAGCCCTGTGTCGGCGGTTCGAGTCCGCCCATCGCCACCAGACCTCTCCCGCCGGCCCGCCTCGCCTACGATCTTCCGGTGACCGAGCCCCTTTCCGCCCCGTCCGGGGCGCTCCGCGAGGCCTTTGCGGCCCACCTCGCCGCCTCCGCGCTCCTCGACGGCGCGACGGCGCTCGTCGCGGCCTGCTCCGGCGGGAGCGACTCGACGGCCCTCCTCGTCCTCCTCGCGGGCGAGGCCCGCAGGAGGGGCCTGCCGCTCGTCGGCTTCCACGTCGACCATCAGCTCCGGGGCGTCGAGGGGCTCCGGGACGCCCGCGCCGCCGCCGACCTCTCCCACGCCCTCGGCGCCTCCTTCGTCTTCCGGAGCTTCCCGGTCCGGGACCTCCGGGACCACGGCGAGAGCCTCGAGGCCGCCGCGCGGCGCCTGCGCTACGAGTCGCTCGTCGCGCTCGGCCGCGACCTCGGCCCGGGGACGCTCCTGGCGACCGGCCACACGCGGGACGACCAGGCCGAGACCGTCCTCCTCCACCTCGAGCGCCGCATGGGGCGGACCCGCGGCGGGATCCGGCCGCGCCGCGCCGACGGCGTCGTCCGCCCCCTCCTGCCGTTCGGCCGAGCCGAGCTCCGCGCCTTCCTCGCCGGGGAGGGGGTCCCGTACCGCGACGACGCCTCGAACGCCGACGAACGGTTCGCGCGGAACCGGGTGCGGCACCGGGTCCTGCCCGCGCTCGAAGCGCGCTGGCCCGGGGCGGCCGGCCGGCTCGCCCGCGCCGCAGAAGCGCTCACCGTGCGTCTCGACGCCCTGGACGCGAGGATCGACGCGGCGCTCCGGGAGGCCGGGATCCCGCTCGAGGGGCCCTGGCCCAGGGCCCTCCTCGCCTCCCTCGGCCGCGAAGCGGCCGGCCGGCTCCTCGTCCGGGGGGCGGGAGAGGGAACGCGACGGCCCGGGCGTGCCCAGGTCGAGAAAGTCCTCGCGCGCCTCGAGGCGGGCGATTCCCCGTTCCGGGAGGCCTTCGCCGGGCGCCGGATCGCCGCCGACCGGTTGACCATCCGGCTGACGGCCCCTGCTAGACTGCTCGCATGAACCTCCTCTACGACGAGCGGTTCTCCCCGACCGAGATCTACAACCGCGTCCTGTCGGTCGGTCAGCGGATCTCGGGCGACTTCCCCGAGACGCCGATCGTCCTGATCGCGATCCTCAAGGGGGCCGCGGTCTTCGCCGCCGACCTCGCGCGGACCGTTCCCCGCTCGGTCCGCCTCGAGTACATCGACGTCATCCGCGGCGGGGAGGACGAGATCGTCGACTTCCACTTCGTGACGCCCTTCAACGTCCGCGGGGCGGACATCATCATCCTGAAGGACGTCATCCGGAGCGGCATCATCGAGAGCTACCTCGCGGACCAGCTCCGCGAGGAGGGCCCCAACTCGGTCCGCTTCGCGGCCATCGTCGACCGCCCCCAGGAGCGGAAGAGCTCCCTGCTCGTCGACTACGTCCTGTTCCCTTCGGAGGACGGCGTCCTCGTCGGCTACGGGATGGAATACGGCGGCGAGGGGGGCAACTTCCCGTTCATCGCGAAGGTCCGGACGCCCGGCGAGCCTCCCTTCGCGCAGGTCACCGGGCCGATCAAGGTCGTCCGGGGCTGAACCGCGGCGGGCCCGGCGCCGTAGTTTGCCGGGAAGGGTGATCTCGTGAGCACGACCGTCAAGAACGTCCTCCTGTGGCTGGTGATCCTCGTCGTCATCCTCCTCCTCTTCAAGGCGGTGGACTACGGCCGGACCGCGCCGCCGCTCAGCTTCACCGACTTCATGGAGATGGTCTCGAAGGGGGAGATCGACCGCGTCGTCATCCGGGGCGGCGAGATCCGCGGCTTCAAGAAGGGGACCCCCGAGGGGCGCGAGCCCGCCTACCGGACCTACGCCCCGCCGTACAACGACCTCGTCTCCGACCTCCGAAAGTCGAACGTCAAGATCACCGCGGAGGAGCCGCGCGACGGCGGCCTCTTCATGATCCTCCTGCAGTGGGCCCCGATCCTGTTCCTGATCGGCCTCTGGGTCTTCATCATGAGGCAGATGCAGTCGGGAGGGAACCGCGCGATGGCCTTCGGGAAGTCGAAGGCGAAGCTGCTCACGCCGAACCAGAAGAAAGTCACCTTCAAGGACGTCGCCGGCTGCGACGAGTCCAAGGGCGAGCTCTCCGAGATCATCGAGTTCCTGAAGGACCCGGGGAAGTTCCAGAAGCTCGGCGGGAAGATCCCGAAGGGCGTCCTCATGATGGGCCCTCCCGGCACGGGCAAGACGCTCCTCGCCCGCGCCGTCGCCGGCGAGGCGAACGTCCCCTTCTTCTCGATCTCGGGATCCGACTTCGTCGAGATGTTCGTCGGCGTCGGCGCGAGCCGCGTGCGAGACCTCTTCGAGCAGGGGAAGAAGAACGCCCCCTGCATCATCTTCATCGACGAGATCGACGCGGTCGGCCGCCACCGCGGCGCCGGGCTCGGCGGCGGGCACGACGAGCGCGAGCAGACCCTCAACGCCCTCCTCGTCGAGATGGACGGCTTCGAGGGGAACGACGGCGTCATCCTGATCGCCGCGACGAACAGGCCCGACGTCCTCGACCCGGCCCTCCTCCGCCCCGGCCGTTTCGACCGCCGCGTCGTCGTCGACCGCCCCGACGTGAAGGGGCGCGAGGGGATCCTGAAGGTCCACGCGAAGAACATCCCGATGTCCGACGACGTCGACCTCTCCGTCGTCGCGCGCGGCACGCCCGGCTTCGCCGGCGCCGACCTCGCGAACCTCGTCAACGAGGCGGCGCTCACGGCGGCCCGCGCCGACAAGAAGAAGGTCGAGATGGACGACTTCAACTACGCCAAGGACAAGGTCCTGATGGGGGCGGAGCGGAAGTCGATGGTCATGTCCGACAAGGAGAAGCGGAACACGGCCTACCACGAGGGCGGCCACGCGCTCATCGCCGCCTTCGAGGAGCACGCCGACCCGCTCCACAAGGTGACGATCATCCCGCGCGGGCGGGCCCTGGGCGTCACGCAGCAGCTCCCGCTCGAGGACAAGTACTCCTACAACAAGGAGTACGTCGAGGCGCGCCTCGCCGTCATGATGGGCGGCCGGCTCGCCGAGGAGGTCTGCCTCGGCCAGGTCACGACGGGAGCCTCGAACGACTTCGAGCAGGCGACGACGATGGCCCGCCGGATGGTCTGCGAGTGGGGGATGAGCGACCTCGGCCCGATGACCTACGGGCACGAGGAGGGCGAGGTCTTCCTCGGGCGCGACTTCGCCCGCAGGCCCGACTACTCCGAGGACACGGCGCGGAAGATCGACGCCGAGGTCCACCGGATCGTCACGACGGCCTACCAGCGCGGCAAGCACCTCATCGTCGAGAACCGCGCGGCCCTCGACGCGATCGCCGAGGAGCTCCTCGAGAAGGAGTCCCTCGACGGCGACGAGGTCTACGCCCTGATCGAGAAGATCACCGGCAAGAAGCTCCCGCACACGGGCAAGCCGAAGCGCGAGGCCCCCTCCTCCGACGACCCGACGGCTCCCGCGACGGCCGCCGTCGCGAAGCAGGACGGTTCCGAGCCGGCGCCTCCGGGCCTCGTGCCGGCGCCGGTCTGACCCCGCCCGAACCTCCCCGCGGTCCCCGCGGCCCGCTCCGCGCGCGGAGCGGGCCGCGTCGTCTTCCACGCCGGATGGAGGTCCGCCCGGGCGGCGCGGCTCCGAAGCCGAAGCCGGAGCGCCCGACGCGGCGCCACCCCCTCTTCGGCGACGTGCCGATCGTCCCCGGGCCCGGGGCCGACGGCGGGCCGGGCCGGATCTGGGTCTACGACCCCGACTTCCGGCCGCCGATGCCGCCCGGCGCCGTCCGCGGGGACCCGCGGCGGCAGCTCTTCTGCTGCGACGTCCCGCGCTACTTCTACGTCGACCGGACGCACGCGTGCCGCGGCTGCGGCGCGGAGTTCGTCTTCTCGGCGCGCGAGCAGAGGCACTGGTACGAGACGCTCGGCTTCCGCCTCGACGCGACGGCCATCCGCTGCCTTCCCTGCCGGCGCGCCTTTCGGCGCGACCGCGGGATCACGCGGGCCCTCGCCGACGCCTCGCGCGCCCTCGCCGAGGGCCCCCTCCACCCGCCCGCCGTCCTCGCCTACGCCCGCGCCGTCGTGGCGCACGCCGGGCGCT
>JBDIBE010000282.1:0-4846 GCA_039812785.1 Thermoanaerobaculia bacterium
GACCCGGCCGCCGCCGCTCCCGCCGCCTCGGCGTCCGCGGCCGCCCGTCCGGCGCCGATGGGGCTCCCCTCGTTCGCCGACGTTGCGGAGCGGGTGATGCCGGCGGTCGTCTCGATCCGGTCCACGGACATCATCAAGCCCGACCAGAAGAGGCGCGGGATGGAGCGCTACTTCGGCGAGGGGGCCCCGTTCCACCCGTTCTTCAGCCCCGACCGGGGCGGCCAGGACGACGAGGAGGAGCAGCAGCAGTCGGGCGGCACCGGGTTCCTCATCGAGCCCGACGGCTACATCCTGACGAACAACCACGTCATCGACGGCGCCGACAAGGTCGAGGTGACCGTCGCGGAGACGGACGTCTACGAGGCGAAGATCGTCGGCCGCGACCCGGCGACGGACCTCGCGCTCCTGAAGATCGAGGGAAAGAAGCCGTTCCCGGTCCTGCCGCTCGGCGACTCGGACCGGCTCCGCGTCGGCGAGTGGGTCATGGCCGTCGGCGACCCGCTCCAGTTCGAGAAGACCGTCACGGTCGGCGTCGTCTCCGGGAAGGGGCGCGCGCCCCAGCTCTCGCAGGCGACCCGCTCGTTCGAGAACCTGATCCAGACCGACGCCGCGATCAACTTCGGGAACTCGGGCGGCCCGCTCGTGAACACCGCGGGCGAGGTCATCGGCATCAACACGGCCATCTCGCGCTTCGCCCAGAACATCGGCTTCGCCGTGCCGATCAACCTCCCGAAGAAGCTCCTTCCCCAGCTGAAGGAGGGGAAGGTCGTCCGCGGCTTCCTCGGCGTCTCGATCGGGCCCGTCGACGCCGACATGCAGGACGCCCTCGGCCTCCCGAGCCGCGACGGCGCGCTCGTACAGTCCGTCGAGAAGGGGATGCCGGCCGACAAGGCGGGGATCCGGCACGGCGACGTCATCGTCCGCGTCGACCAGACGGCCGTGAAGAACAACCGCGACCTGATCGACTACGTCTCCGGCAAGCGCCCCGGCACCAAGGTCACCCTCACGTTCCTCCGCGACGGGAAGGAGAAGACCGCCGTCGCGACGCTCGAGACGCGCCGCGAGGAGGGGGAGACGCCCGAGGAGCAGCCGTCCGGCGAGGAGGGGCGCGAGAAGATCGGCATCTCCCTCGAGGACCTCTCGCCCGTCCTCCGTCGAGCCTACTCGATCGGCAAGGAGGTCGAGGGCGTCGTCCTGACGCACGTCAAGAGCGTCTCGGCCGCGGCCGACGCGGGCCTGCGTGAAGGGGACGTGATCCAGGAGGTCAACGGAAAGCCGGTCACCTCGGTCGAGCAGTTCCGCGCCGAGATGAAGAAGGCCGGGGACGCGCGGTTCGCCCGCTTCTACGTCCTCCGGCCGGGGACGCGCGCGACGAACTTCATCGCGGCGGTCCGCCTCAACAAGGAGTAGCCCGGCCCGAAGGCCGTCCCGGGAGCGCCCCGCGCCGTCCGGCGCGGGGCGCTTCGCGTCTGCGGATCGGGGGATTCCCGGGCCGCGGAGCGCGTCGCCGCCGGGCTAGGACGAGGCGACGACGGGGTCGACGGACGGGTGCGCCGGGAGGTGCGGCTTCGGGGCCGCTGGGGCCGGCGCGCTGGACGGGACGAAGTCGTGCCGGTTCGCCCGGACGACGCGCCCGCTCCCGTCTCGGACGACCCGCTCGTAGTACGCGTCGCGCTCGAACGGCTCGCGCCCCGCGGAGCGGATGAGCCGCTCCATCTCGCGGCGCGACAGGCCCGCCTCGGTCGTCGCGCCCGCGGCGTGCGTGATCGTCTCCTCGGTGACCGTCCCGACGAGGTCGTCGGCGCCGAAGTGGAGCGCGACCGGCGCGAACTTCTCGCCGATCTGCACCCAGTACGCCTTGACGTGGTCGAGGTTGTCGAGCATGAGGCGCGCGGCCGCGATGACGCGCAGGTCGAGGAGGCCGCTCGTGGCGGGGAGGTGGGCGAAGGGCGTCCCCTCGGGGTGGAACGCGAGCGGGATGAAGCCGAGGAAACCCTTCGTCTCGTCCTGCAGCTCCCGGACCCTCACGAGGTGGTCGACGCGCTCTGCGTCCGTCTCGATCGACCCGTAGAGCATCGTGACGTTCGTCTTCACGCCGTTCTCGTGACAGAGGCGCGCGATCTCGAGCCAGCGCTCGCCGTCGATCTTGTTCGTGCAGATGACGTCGCGGACCCGCTTCGCGAAGATCTCCGCGCCTCCGCCGGGGCAGGAGTCCATCCCCGCGTCCTTCAGCTCGCGGATCGTCTCGGCGAGCTCCTTCTTCCCGACGCGGGCGAACCAGTCGAGCTCGACCATCGTCCACGCCTTGATGTGGACGCCGGGGAAGCGGGCGCGCAGCGCCCGGAGGAGGCCGGTGTAGTAGTCGTACGGGAGCGACGGGTGGAGGCCGCCGACGACGTGGAGCTCGGTGATCCCGTCGTGCCAGCCGGCGGCCGCCTCGCGGACCGCCTCCTCGATCGCCATCGTGTACCCGCCCGGGACGCCCGGCTTGCGCGCCCAGGCGCAGAGGCCGCAGTCGACCCAGCAGAGGTTCGTCGGGTTGAGGTAGCGGTTGACGTTGTAGTAGCCGAGGTTCCCGTGCCGCCGCTCGCGCTCCCGGTTCGCGAGGGCGCCGAGGCCGACGAGGTCGGGAGTCCGGAAGAGGACGAGGCCGTCCTCGAAGGAGAGGCGCTCCCCGGCGAGGGCCTTCTCCCCGACGGCGCGAAGGGCGGGGTCGGTCAGCCGGGAGAGGAGCCGCTCCGGCGGCTCGGGGGCCCGCTTCTCGTCCATCGGCGAGGGATCCGCCGGAGCGCCGGCCCCGGATGGGCTCACTCCGGGACGTCCTCCACCGAGTCGGGGCGCGAGATGACGGGCGGGAGCTGCTGCTCGGCCACGGCCTTCGGGTGGAGCTCGTCGTGCCGGCCCTCGTAGCGGTCGTAGCAGGCGCGGCAGAAACGGAAGTCGGGGCGGAAGGCGTAGTCGACGACGGTGCCGACGGAGAGGAGCTCGTTCGCGCTCTCGCCGCAGGAGTCGCACGCGCCGGGGGTCCTGAGGAGCTTCCAGACGGGTCCGGACATGGCGTGGAGTCTACCGGACGCGCGGCCCGGGCCGCCCGGGAACGGCTGCGGCGAGGAAGAGGACCGCCGCGAGGGCGACCCCTGCGCCGGAGAGGAAGGCCGTCGCCGAGCCGAAGCGGGTCCAGAGGAGGCCGAAGAGCGCGCTCGCGGGAAGCGCCGAGAGGCCGACGAGGCCGTGGAACCAGCCGAAGGCGCGCCCGCGGCTCTCCGCGGGGACGAGGTCCGCCACGAGCGCCCGCTCAGCCCCTTCGGAGAGCGCCGCGTGGACCGAGTAGACGCCGAGGACCGCGAGGAGCGCGGCGGGAGTGCGGGCGAGCGCGAAGAGGGCGTAGCAGGCCGCGTAGAGGCTCCAGGCGGCGAGGAGGACCTTCTTTCGCCCGAGCCGGTCGGAGAGCCCGCCGCCCCACGTCCCGAGCGCGGCGCGGACGGCATTCGAGAAGGCCCAGACGAGCGGGATCCCGGCGGCGGAGACGCCGACCTCGCGCGCCTTCAGGAGGAGGAACGAGTCGGATGAGGCCGAGAGCGTGAAGAGGGTGACGGCCGCGGCGGCGCGCCGGAAGGCGGGAGGGAGGGGCGCGGTCTCCCCCTGCGCGCGCGCGGCGTGCGGGCGGCCCGGGCGCGTCTCCTCCTTCACGACGAAGAGAAGGACCGCGACCGCGAGCGCCGCCGGGACCGCCGAGAGCGCGAGGACCGTCTTCAGGTCGAGCGAGAGGAGGCCGAGGAGCGCGGCCGCGAGGAGGGGACCGGCCACGGCGCCCGCGTTGTCCATCGCGCGGTGGAGCCCGTAGGCCGCGCCGCGGCGCTCCGGCGGCGTCACCTCCGCGATCAGGGCGTCGCGCGGGGCCGAGCGCGTCCCCTTGCCGACGCGGTCGAGGAAGCGGACGAGGAGGACGTGCGGCCACGCGGAGGCGAGGGAGACGAGCGGCCGGACGACGGAGGAGAGGCCGTAGCCCGCGACGACGAGCGGCTTCCGCCGCGGGGCGCGGTCGGAGAGGCGGCCGGAGACGACCTTCACCGCGGCCGCCGTCGCCTCGGCGACCCCCTCGATGACGCCGAGCGCGGCGGCGGGCGCGCCGGGGAGCGAGGCGAGGAGGACCGGGAGGAGCGGGAAGATCATCTCGGACGAGGCGTCCGTCAGGAACGAGACCGCCCCGAGCGCGAGAACCGTCCGCGGCAGGCGCGAGGGAGAATCCGGGGGAGTGGCTCTCTTCTCCACGACGGCCTTCATTCTGCGGGTCGACGTCCTCTCCGAGAAGGACGTCGCGCTGACGCTCCTGACCCCCGAGCGCGGGGTCGTCAGGGCCGCGCTCCGCGGCGGCAGGAAGCGGTTCCGCCGCGGCGCGCTCGTCGAGCTCCTCGCCGAGGTGTCGCTCACCGTCTTCCAGAAGGAGGGGGCCGAGCTCGCGCGGGCCGACGGGCTCGACCTCGTGAAGAGCGCGTTCTCGCTCGCCTCGCGCGCCGAGACGGCGATGCTCCTGCCGTACCTCGCCGAGAGCCTCTCGACGTTCCTCCCGGAGGGCGAGGCCGCTCCGGAGGCCTACCGCCTCGCGCGGCACGTCCTCGACGCGCTCGAGGGGGGCGCCCCGGCGGACCTCTCGGCCCGCTACTTCGAGACGTGGCTCCTCCGGATCGCCGGCCTCCTCCCCGGCGGCGTCGAGTGCGCCTCCTGCGGCCGCGACCTCGGGACGGGCGGGGCCCGCTTCGACGCCGAGCTGCCGGGCCTCGTCGGGAACGAGTGCGCCGGTCCCGGCGCCGTCGCGGTCCCTCCCGCGGCGCTCCGGCTCCTCGCG
>JBDIBE010000283.1:0-4824 GCA_039812785.1 Thermoanaerobaculia bacterium
ACGTTTTCAGCGACGTGGAACTGGACGCCGCCCTCCCCGACCCCGCCCCGGCCGAGGTCGCGGCCCTCCTCCCGGGCGAGAGGGAGAGGGAGCTCCTCGTCCGCTCGCTCCTTCTCGTGGCCCTCGTCGACGGGGCCTACACCGACGCGGAGAAGCGGGCCGTCGCCTCCTACGCCGCCGCCTGCGGCGTCGCGGAGGCGCGACTCGAGGAGCTCGCGAGCGCCGTCAAGGCCTTCCTCATGGCTCCCCTCCTCCCGCTCTCGAACGCCCCCGCCGTCGCCGAGGTCTCGAAGAAGCTCAAGGTCTGAGGCCCGGGGTCAGGTCTTGATTTTCTATTCTGGCGCGCCGCGAAGGGCGGCGCGCCGGGGAGCGGCGGGCGCGTAGACTTTCGCGCCATGCCGGCCAAGAGGACCCTCACCGCCCTCCTCGCGATCCTCCTCCTCGCCCCGCTCGCCGCCTCCGCGGCGGCGCCCCCGACCCCTTCGGAGTTCCTGAAGAAGACGATCGGCGCCGACCGGACGCTCGCCGACTGGGGCGAGATCGTCTCCTACTTCCGGGCGCTCGACGCCGCCTCCGACCGCGTCGAGGTCTCGACGATCGGCACCTCGACGCGCGGAGAGGAGATGATCCTCGCGGCGATCTCGAGCCCCGAGAACCTGGCGAGGAAGGACCGGATCCGGGAGATCGCGCGTCGGCTCGCAGACCCGCGCGGCCTCTCCGAGGCGGACGCGAAGGCGCTCGTCGCGGAGGGGAAGGCCGTCCTCCTCGTGACCTGCGCGATCCACGCGAGCGAGATCGCCTCGACCCAGATGGCGATGGAATGGGCGCACGCCCTCGCCACGGCCGAGGACGCCGAGACGAAGCGGCGCCTCTCGGAGGTCGTCCTGCTGCTCGTCCCGTCGATCAACCCCGACGGGAACCGGATGGAGGTCGACTGGTACCGCAAGAACCTCGGGACGCGGTGGGAGGGGAGCCGGATGCCGTGGCTCTACCATCACTACGCCGGGCACGACAACAACCGCGACTTCACGCAGCTGACGCAGCCGGAGACGAAGGCCGTGAGCCGCGTCCTCTACCACGACTGGTTCCCGCAGGTCTTCCTCGACGAGCACCAGATGGGGACGAACGGCCCGCGCATGTTCGTGCCGCCGTACGCCGACCCGCTCGACCCCGACATCCACCCGCTCGTGATCCGGGAGGTCAACACGATCGGCTCGCTCATGTCGATGCGGCTCGAGCAGGCGGGGAAGGCGGGCGTCATCTCCGCATGGACGTTCGACGCCTCCTGGCCCGGCGGCTCGAAGAACACGGCCTGGTGGAAGAACGTGACGGGCATCCTGACCGAGGTCGCCTCCGTGAAGGTCGCGACCCCCGTCGACGTGCCGGCCTCCGAGCTCCGCGGCGGAGGGAAGGGGCTCGTCGCCTACGGCACACAGGTGAACTTCCCGAACCCGTGGCGCGGCGGGACGTGGCGCCTGCGCGACATCATGGACTACGAGCGGATCGCCTCCGACGCGCTCCTCGAGTACTGCGCCACCCACCGTTCCGACGTCCTCGGGAACATGCTCGCCAAGGCCCGCTCCGCGATCGCGGCCGCGCAGCCGGGCGAGGCCTACCGGATCCCGATGGCCCAGCGCGACCCGGCGAGCGCGCGCGCCCTCGCCGCTCTCCTCGTCGAGCACGGCGTCGAGGTGCGGGGCGACGGGGCAGGCGACGCGTGGGTCCCGCTCGCGCAGCCCTACGGGCGCTTCGTGCGCGAGATGATGGAGCCGCAGCGCTTTCCCGAGGTCAAGCTCGTGCCCGGGAAGGACATCGTCGCTCCCTACGACGTGACGGCCTGGAGCCTTCCGCTCTCGATGGGCGTGACGGCGGAGAGGGCGACGCTCCCCGAGGGGCTGAGGCCCTGGGCTCTGCCGGCGGCCGCGCCTCTCGCCTCCGCGGCCGCGTACGCCCTCGGGCCGGAGAGCCCGGAGCGGTGGAAGGTCGTCGCCGCCGCGCGGAAGGGGGGCGAGGTGTCGTACCTCCCGGCTGCCGACGGCGCGCTCGCGGCCGGGACGATCGTCCTCGACGCCGCCGCGGCGAAGGCCGCCGCGCCCGCCGCGGGCGAGCTCGGCCTCGCGCTCGCCCCGCTCGCGAAGACGCCCGCGGGAGCGGCGAAGCTCCGTGCTCCGCGCGTCGGCCTCTACAAGCCGTGGGTCGCCTCGATGGACGAGGGCTGGACGCGGTTCCTGCTCGAGCGCTACGGCTTCGCGCCCGTCTCTCTCGACAACGCTGCGGTCCGCGCGGGGAAGCTCGGCTCGCGCTTCGACGTGATCGTCCTCCCCGACGTCGACAAGGAGGTGATCGCGACCGGGAAGCCGAAGCGCGAGGAGGGCGAGTCGGCCTACTTCCCCGAGCCGCGTCCCGAATACGCGGGAGGGCTCGGGAAGGAGGGGGCGGCCGCGCTGAGGGAGTTCGTCGACGGCGGCGGGACGCTCGTCGCGCTCGCCTCCGCCTCGGAGTACCTCGCCGCCGAGCTCGCGCTCCCGGTCCGGAACCCGCTGGCGAAGGCGAAGGCCGACGAGTTCCTCTGTCCGGGGAGCCTCGTGCGGATCGACGTCGCCGCGGCGCACCCGGTCACCTTCGGCCTCCCGCCGTCGCTCCCGGCGTTCGTCGACGGCCCCCTCGCGTTCCAGACGTCGATCCCGGGGGCCGAGCTGACGCGGACCGTCCTCGCCGCCTACCCGGCGGAGGCGCGCGACGTCCTCGTCTCGGGCTGGATCCGCGGCGAGGAGAAGCTCGCGCGGAACGCCGCCGCCGTCGCGCTGACGTACGGCAAGGGCAACGGCCGGGTCGTCCTCCTCGGCTTCCGCGCGCAGCACCGCGCGCAGACGCCGGTCACCTTCCCGTTCCTCTTCAACTCCCTCGCCTGGTCGGTCATGTAGCGGGGCGCAGGGGCGGCCCGGGGCGCGATGCTCCGGGCCGCCCCCTCACCGCGGCTCGCTATAGTAGAAAATCAAGACCTGACCCCAGGGCGGTTGACCCCATGGCGGTTTGACCCCTGGGCGGTGGCCCCGAACCGGAGGGAGAGGCAGCTGAGGCCGCCGTCGAGCTTCCGGAACTCGGACATGTCGAGGGGGACGGTCGGGAGGCCGAGAGCGCGCACGGCGGCCTCGAAGCGGGGGAAGCCGGCGGCGACGAGGACGCGGCCGTTCACGAGGACGGCGTTCGCGGCGTACTCCTCCCCGTCGGGGACGCGGAGGACGTCCCACCCGGCGAAGTCGGGGCGCTCCGCGAACGGGACCGAGAGGGCGAGGGTCCTCCCGCCGAGCCAGGCGATGCCGCTCTTGAGGTGGAGGAGGCCGGGGATCCCGCGGACGTCGACGAGGCTCGAGGAGAGGCCGCGCGTGGCGAGGTGCGCCGCGAGCTGGCGGGCGCCCGCCTCGTTCGTCCGCTCCGAGACGCCGATGAAGACGTGCTCTCCCGCCTCGCAGACGTCGCCGCCGTCGACGGTGCCCGGCTCCACGATCGCGGCGACGTCGGCGAAGGCGGCCTCGACGGCGCTGCGGATCGCCTCGACCTCGCCCGCGCGGCTCGGCGCGCCGGGGCGGCAGAGGACGGCGAGGCCCCTCGCGAGGACCGCCGTGTCCTCGACGAAGGTCGAGTCGGGGAAGCGGTCGTCGGCGGGGAGGCGGGTGACGGCGAGTCCGCACGCCTCGAGGGCGCGGACGTAGGCCTCGTGCTGCTCCCGGGCGAGCGCGAGCTCGGGCGCGCCGAGGCCGGCCGTGGTGAGGCCGTCGGCGAACGTGGCCGACGGGGGGCGGACGATCGCGTGCGAGAAGCTCACGGCTTCTCCTCCGTCTTGACCTCGTCCAGTTTCACCGCGTCCCAGAGGGCGTCGAGCTCTTCGAGGGGCGTCCCGGACACCTCGCGGCCGGACGCCGTCGCGCGGCGGGCGACCTCCTCGAAGCGGCGGACGAACTTGGCGTTCGTCGACTGGAGCGCGGCCTCGGGGTCGACGCCGTGCCGTCGCGCGACGTTCACGACCGTGAAGAGGACGTCGCCGATCTCGTGCGCGACCTTCTCCTTCGTCGCCCCCTCGGCGAGGAGCTCGGCCTTGAACTCGGCCACCTCCTCGTCGAGCTTCTCGAGGACGTCCGCGTCGCGCTGCCAGTCGAAGCCGAGGTCGGCGGCGCGCGAGGTGACGCGGACGGCCTTCAGGAGGGCGGGGAGCGCCTTCGGGACCCCCTCGAAGGGCGAGGCCGGCGTCTCGTCGCCGCCGCGCGCGGCGCGCTCCCCGGCCTTCAGCTTCTCCCACTGCACCTTCACCGCCTCGGCGTCGCGGACCTCGGCCTCGCCGAAGACGTGGGGGTGGCGCGCGACCATCTTCGCGTGGATCCGCTCCGCGAGCGAGGCGAGGTCGAAGCCGCCCGTCTCCCGCCCGAGCTCGGCGAGGAAGACGATCTCGAAGAGGAGGTCGCCGAGCTCGGCCTCGAGGTCGTCGAGGTCCCCGCGCGCGAGCGCGTCGACGGCCTCGTAGCACTCCTCGAGAAGGTAGCCCGAGAGCGTCGCGAACGTCTGCTTGCGGTCCCAAGGGCACTCGGCCCGGAGCCTCGCCATGAGCCGCACGAGGGCTGCGGCGGCTTCCCCGGCGGCCTCGGGGCGCGGCGGTCTCGTCTCGTCTGGCACGCGGCCTCCTCGTTCGGGCGGGGCCGAGATCATCCTTTAGAATGAGGCGCCCGAACGAGGCCTTATGGCAGAAGCTACCAAGACGATCAAGGTCGTCGACCGCAGGATGTTCACCGCCGACGGGGACCTGCGGGACGACGTGAAGGAAGAGCTCGC
>JBDIBE010000284.1:0-4824 GCA_039812785.1 Thermoanaerobaculia bacterium
CGCCGGGTCGCGGAACGGCAGGCTCCCGAGGACGACCCGCGAAGCGCCGGAGGCGAGCGCCGCCTCGACCACCGCGCGGTCGCGCAGGCCGCCGCCGACCTCGACGGGAACGGTCGAGGCCGCGACGATCTCCGCGATCGCGCCGGCGTTCGACGCCGTGCCGAAGGCGGCGTCGAGGTCGACGACGTGGATCCCGTCGGCCCCTTCCCGCGCGAAGCGGACGGCGACCTCGACGGCGCGCTCCGGGTAGACGGTGCGCTGCGCCGGGTCGCCGTGGAGGAGGCGGACGACCTTTCCGCCCATCAGGTCGATCGCGGGCCAGAGTGCGATCACGCGGCCTCCGAGAGGAAGTTCGCGAGGATCCGCCTCCCCGCGGCGGACGACTTCTCGGGGTGGAACTGGCAGCCCCAGACGTTTCCGCGCCGGGCCGCGGCGACGAAGCGGCCGCCGTGGTCGCAGAACGCCGCGACGTCGGCCGGGTCGGCGTCCTCGGGGCGGAACGAGTGGACGAAGTAGACGTACGTCCCGCGCGGGAGGCTCGAGAGGAGCGGCCCCTCCGCCGCCCCTTCGGTCTCGAGGCGGTTCCAGCCGACGTGCGGGACGCGCACGCCCGGCGGGAACGGGACGACGCGCCCCGGGAGGAGGCCGAGCCCCTCGGTCGTCCCGAACTCCTCGCTCGCCTCGAAGAGGAGCTGGAAGCCGAGGCAGAGGCCGAGGAGACGCGCGCCCCGCCCGACGGCGGCGCGGAGGCCTTCCTCGAGGCCCGACGACGCGAGCCGCGCGCGGGCCGGAGCGAAGGCGCCGACGCCCGGAAGGACGACGCGGGAGGCGTCCGCGACGAGGGCCGGGTCCGAGGTCGTGACGACCTCCGCGCCGAGCCGCTCGAAGGCACGGCGGACCGAGCCGACGTTCCCGACGCCGTAGTCGAGGAGCGCGACGCGCGTCATGCCGTGAGCGTCCCCTTCGTCGAGAGGACCGTCGTCTCGCCGACCGCGACCGCCTGGCGCAGCGCGCGGGCCGTCGCCTTGAAGACGGCCTCGGCGGCGTGGTGCGCGTTCCGTCCGCGCAGGACGTCGACGTGCAGGTTCAGCTTCCCGCGGAAGGCGAACGACTTCCAGAACTCCTCGACGAGGGCGAAAGGGAACTCCTTCGTGACGAACTGGAGCTCCGGCGTCGAGGGCGCCTCGAACACGACGTAGGGGCGGCCCGAGAGGTCGACGACGCTCCGCGCGAGCGCCTCGTCGAGCGGGACGTAGGCGTGCCCGAAGCGCGAGATCCCGGCGCGGTCGCCGAGCGCGCGGTCGAGGGCCTCCCCGAGCGCGAGGCCGACGTCCTCGACGGTGTGGTGCGCGTCGACGTGGACGTCCCCCGAGGCCTCCACGGCGAGGTCGAAGCGGGCGTGCTTCGCCACCGTCTCGAGCATGTGGGTCAGGAAGCCGACGGGCGTTCCGACGCGCGCTTCGCCCTTCCCGTCGACGTCGAGCGCGAGCGCGATCGACGTCTCCTTCGTCGTCCGGTTCACCTCGGCGGTGCGGCTCACAGAACCTCCTTCAGGGTCGCGAGGAAGAGGTCGTTCTCCTCCGGCGTCCCGATCGACACGCGGACCGCGCCGGGGGCGACGGTCGAGAGGTCGCGGACGAGGATCCCCCGCGACCGCAGGTCCCTGTAGAGGCGCGCGCCGTCGCCTCCCGGCGGGACGAGGAAGAGGAAGTTCGCCCGCGACGGGGCGACCTTCGCGCCGAGGGAGACGAGCGCCGCGCCGACGCGCTCGCGCTCGACGGCGATGGCCCGGCAGCGGGCGCGGACCTCGTCGCGCCCCGCGAGGGCCGCGAGGGCGATCTCCTCGGCGCCGACGTCGACGCTGAACGGGAGGATCGCCTTGTTGATCTCCTCGGCCACGTCCGGACGGGCGGCCGCGAGCCCGACGCGAAGCCCCGCGACGGCGTACGCCTTCGAGAGGGTCCGGAAGAGGACGAGGTTCGGCAGCTCGGGGAGGAGCGGGAGGAGGTCGTCCTCGCCTTCGGCGAAGTCGACGTAGGCCTGGTCGAGGAGGACGACGCCCGAGACGGAGCAGAGGCGGCGGACGAACGCGCGAGAGATCGCGCCGCCCGTCGGGTTGTTCGGCGAGCAGAGGAGCGGGACCGTCCTCTCTCCCTTCGCCGCGGCGGCGAGGAAGGCCTCCTCGTCGAGCCGGTAGTCCTCCCCGCCGAGCGGCACGGTCGCGACCCTCGCGCCGACGATCGCCGCCATCTGGAAGTAGAGCGAGAAGACGGGCGGCGCGAGGAGGAGCGTCCCGCCGCAGCCGGCGAAGACCGAGAGCGCGGCGAGGATCGCCTCTCCCGAGCCGTTCGACGGGACGACCTGCTCGGGCGCGAGACCGGCGTTCGCGGCGAGCGCGGCGCGGAGACGGGGAGCGCCGAAATCGGGATAGAGGGCGAAACGCCGCGCTCCGAGCGCCGCGAGCGCGGCGGCCTTCGCGGCCTCCGGGACGTCCGCGGGGCTCTCGTTGAAATCGAGCTTCGCGGCGATGGCCGGAGGCCCCGGCTCGAAGCGGTAGGCGCGCAGGGCGCGGATCTCGGGCCGCACGGCGGCGAGCGGGTCGCGGGTCATCGCTTCGTCCTCAGGTCGAGCGAGCGCGCGTGCGCCTCGAGCCCCTCGAAGCGCGCGAGCGTCGCGGCGGCGGGGCCGAGGCGCCTCGCGGCGGCGGGCGGGACGGAGACGCTCCGCCCCCAGCGGAGGAAGTCGCGGACGGAGAGCCCCGAGAAGCTCCGCGCCGCGCCTCCCGTCGGGAGGACGTGGTTCGGCCCGGCGAGGTAGTCGCCGAAAGCGGTCGGCGTGCCGTCGCCGACGAAGACGGCGCCGGACGTCGCGGCGAAGCGCGCCGCGTAAGCCTCGGCCGGTCTCCCCGTCAGCTCGACGTGCTCGGCCGCGAGCGGGATTCCCGCCTTCGCGGCCGCCTCGAGCGTCGGGAAGACGAGGGCGAATCCGTTCGCCGCGAGCGAGGCCCTCGCGGTCTCCGCCGTCGGGAGGCCCTCGAGCTGCCGTTCGACCTCCCGCGCCGTCGCCTCCGCGAGGTCGCGCCGGTCGGTGAAGAGGAGGCAGACGGCATCCGGGTCGTGCTCGGCCTGGGCGAGGAGGTCGGCCGCGACGCACGCCGGGTCGGCGCCGTCCGTCGCGAGGATGAGCACCTCGGACGGCCCGGCCGGCATGTCGACGGAGACGACGCCGGAGACGAGGTGCTTGGCCGCCGCAACCCAGCGATTGCCCGGGCCGACGACCTTCGTGCAGCCCGCGACCGAGACGAGGCCCGCGATGCCGAGCGCGCCGCCCGCGAGGAGGGCGGCGTCGACGCCGAGCTCGCCGAGCGCCCAGCGCAGCTCGCGGCTCCCGCGGAACGCCCGCGGGGGCGTCGCGACGACGACCCGCTTCGCCCCGGCCACGCGCGCCGGGACGACCCCCATCAGGAGCGACGACGGGTAGAAGGCGCGCCCGCCCGGGACGTAGACGCCGACGGCGTCGTGCGGCACCGGCTTCTCGACGAACGAGACGCCGAGGGCGTCGCGGAAGGCGAAGCCCTTCGGCAGCTGCCGGCGGTGGTATGCCGTCAGCCGCCTCCGCGCGAGGCGGAACGCCGACGCGAATGCCGGGTCGACCGACCTTTCGCGCGGCGGCGGAACCAGGAGGCCCTTCTCCGGGACCGCCTCGCCGTCGAGGTCGCGGACGAAGCCGGCGAGCGCGGGCGCGCCGCCCGCGAGGACCGCCTCGACGATCGGAAGCGCGTCCCGCAGCGTGGCGAAGTCGGGCGAGGCTCGGCGGGCGGCGAGGCGCGCGAGGAGCGCCTTCCCGTCGCGGCCGTTCGCGGCGGCGACCTTCAGCACGGGCTCTCCACCTTCGCCGCGAGGCGGGAGACGAGCGCGGCGACCTCGGCGCGGCGCTCGACGAGCGCCCGCGGCCCGACGACGAAGGTCGCGCGGCTCGGGAGGATCGTCTCGATCTCGGCGAGGCCGTGCGCCTTCATCGTCGAGCCGGTCTCGATCAGGTCGACGACGACGTCGGTCAGCCTCAGCGCGACCGCGAGCTCGACCGACCCCGCGAGCGGGACGATCTCGTGAGGGACCTTCCGGCCGTCGAAGAAGCGCGCCGCGAGGCGCTCGTACTTCGTGCCGACGCGGACGGGGTGGCCGTTCGGCCGGAACTCCTCGCCCGCACGCCCGATGAGCGAGAGCCGGCAGGCGCCGTACGGCAGCTCGAGCGGCGCACAGACCTCCTCGCCCGACTCCTCGATCCGGTCGCTCCCGACGACCCCCGCGTCGGCGCCGCCGAACGCGACGTACGTCGGGACGTCGTCGTCCTTGAGGAGGAGGAGCTCGAAGCGGCCGGTCCGGTCGGGGAGGAGGAGCTTCCGGCCGTCGCCCTCGGGGAAGTCGACCCCCGCCGCGCGGAGGAGGTCGAGAGTCTTCCCCAGCAGGCGGCCCTTCCCCGTCGCGATCCGGAAGGGCCGGGGCGAGGCGGCCGCCGTCCCGGCCGTCTCGACGGCCGAGGCGAGCGCCTCGAGGCCGACGCAGAACCCGACGGCCGGCCCGGGCGGCCCGAAGCGCTCGAGGAGTCCGTCGTAACGGCCTCCTGCCGCGACGCTCGCGCCTCCGCCCTGCGCGTCGAGCGCAAAGGTGAGGCCGGTGTAGTAGGGCGCGGCGGGCGTCCCCGCGAGGTCGACGACGACGTCGATCCCGGGGCGCGCCTCCCGCGCGGCGCGGGCGGCGGCGGCGAGCGCGCGCGCCGCCTCGGCGAGGACCGGCAGGTCGAAGAGGGGCGAAGCCGGGTCGA
>JBDIBE010000285.1:0-4791 GCA_039812785.1 Thermoanaerobaculia bacterium
GGATCGCCGCCGCCTCCTCGAAGGAGAGCGCCGCGGGCTTCCTCACGGCCTGGAGGGCGGAGACGGCGATCGTCTCGGCGAGCGCGCCGTGAAGGCCGGTCGAGACGACGACCTCGTCTCCCTCGCGGAGGCCCGAGACGCGCGCGTCGAGCGCCTCGACGACGCCCGCCGCCTCGCAGCCCGGGACGAACGGCTTCGCCGGGAAGGCGAGGAACGGGAACCTCCCCTCCACGATCTTCCAGTCGGCCGGGTTGAGCGCCGCCGCCACGACGCGGACGACGACCTGGCCGGGGCCGGGACGCGGGTCGAAGACCTTCTTCACGACCCCCTCGCGCGGGTCGCCGTGCTTCTCGTAGGTGAGGGCGCGCATCGGACCTCCCGAGATCCCGCTCCGGGGACGCGGGACGCCGGCGATCGTACCGGTTCCGGCTCGCGACCGTCCGGCGGGAGGCGGCCGGGAGTACGATCGCGACGTGGCACCGGAAGACGCGCGAACCGGCGACGGGCGCCGCGCCGAGCACGAAGGCGCGACCGCGGACGTGTCCGCAGAGGGCGTCGACCTCACGCTGATCCGGGACTGGCTCGCGAAGAGCCCGGCCGAGCGGCTCGCCCTCGCGGACGCGGCCGCGAGGGAGCTCGAGACTCTTCGCGCTCACGTCGTCCCGCTGCCGGCCTCGCCGTGAACGAACGCTACCGTCGAACGCTCGAGCTCCTCTCCCGCCACGGTGTCGATTTCGTCGTCGTCGGGGGAGTCGCCGCCGTTCTCCAGGGCGTCCCGCTCGTCACGTTCGACGTCGACGTCGTCCACGGGCGGACCGATGAGAACGTCGACAGGCTGCTGTCGGCTCTCGCCGAGCTCGACGCCCGGTACCGGGGCGACCCGAGAGGCCTCGCGCCGACCCGCGAGACGCTCCTGGGCCCCGGGCACCACCTCCTCTCGACGGCGCTCGGCCCTCTCGACCTCCTGGGCGCGGTCGCGGGCGGTCTCGCGTACGAGGACCTCGCGCGCGACACCGTCACGCTCGACCTCGCTGGCCTCGCCGTGCCCGTCCTCTCTCTGCCTCGCCTCATCGAGGTGAAGGAGGCCACTGGCCGGCCGAAGGACCTCGCAGCCCTTCCGACGCTCCGGGCGACGCTCGAGGAGATACGGCGGAAGGGCTGAACTCTCCTACTTCCAGTGCCCCCGCACCCACTCCTCCGTCTCGGGGAGCCCGCCCTGCATGACGAGGTAGCCGTTGTGCGGCTCGCGCGGCGTGATCTCGTGCGCGACGGGCGTCGTCATCATGCGCATCACCTCGGAGCGCTCGCGCGTGTGGCCGAGGACCCAGGAGAGCTTCATGAGCGCCGTCTCGGGGATCATGTTGTCGAGCGGGACGATGCCGAGGTCCATCAGGTCGCGTCCGGTGTCGTAGACGTACATCTGGGCGAAGCCCCAGAGCGTCTGGACGGCCATGACGACGTGGACGCCCGCCTCCGTCGCCCGCTTGATCGCCGGGTAGAGCGGCTTGTTGACGTGGCCGAGGCCGGTCCCCGCGATGACGATGCCGTGGTACCCCTTCTCGACGAGGGCGTCGACGAGGTCGGGGTTCATGCCGGGGTAGTAGTAGAGGATCGTCGTCCTGTCGTCGTAGACGGCGTCGATCCTCGGGACGCGCGACCTGTCGCGCTTCCGGTAGTCGTCCGTCAGGTAGTTGAACGAGTCGCGGCTGACCATCGCGAGCGGGATGTCGCCGACCGTCCGGAACGTCGAGCGGTAGGAGCTGTGCATCTTCCGGCAGCGCGTCCCGCGGTGGAGGAGGCCGTAGCGGTCGGACGTCGGCCCGAACATGCAGATGACGACCTCGGCGAGGTCGGAGTACGCGGCGGTGCGGACCGAGTGGATGAGGTTGAGCGCCGCGTCGGACGACGGGCGGTCCGAGGAGCGCTGCGAGCCGACGAGGACGATCGGGACGGGCGAGTCCTGGACCATGAACGACAGGATCGCGGCGGTGTGCCCCATCGTGTCGGTGCCGTGCCCGATGACGATGCCGTCGGCCCCGGCGGCGATCTCCTCGCCGATCGCCTTGGCGAGGACGAGGTAGTTCTCCATCGCCATGTTCTCGGAGAAGACCCCGAAGATCTTCTTCGTCGTCAGGTTGCAGATGTCCGCGAGCTCGGGGACGGCCCCGTAGAGCTCGCCCGGCGTGAAGGCGGGGATGACGGCGCCCGTCCGGTAGTCGAGGCGCGAGGCGATCGTCCCGCCCGTCCCGAGGAGCGTCACCTTCGGCAGCGTCGGCCGCTCCGGGAACTCCTTCTCGGGGATCTTGTACTTCGCCTCCTTGTAGCCGACCTCGGTGACGTGCTCGAGGCGGTCGCAGTGGAGGCCGACGTTGTAGCCGTTCTTCAGCTTCATGACGACGTGGAGGTCGTCGAAGGAGCCGCTCCTGGGGAGGATGACCCCCTCGAAGACGGAGCCGGCGTCGTTCACGACGCGGACGTCGCTCCAGACCTTCACGTCGAACCTCTCGAGCGCGGCGCGGGCGCGGCCGCGGTACCCCTTGAGGGGATCGTTCATCTCGCTCACGCGCTCACCTCCGGGAGGGCCTTCGAGACTTCCTCCGAGACCGCGGAGGCCGGGACGCGCCCGAGGAGGCCGGGCATCAGCGTCGCGAGGGCGAGCTTCGATACGAGCGCCGCGTCGTCCTTCCGGTAGGCCTTCTCCCGCGCCGCCGCGAGCGCCGCCGGGACGCCGGCGCGCCAGGCGGGCGGCTCCGTCCCGAAGCCCCTCTCGGCAAGGAGGTCGCCGACGGGGCGCGAGGGGCTCTCGCAGATCGCGAGGACGGCGAGCTCCCACGCCTGCTTCAGGACGGGTGTCGCGACGAAGGCGCGCAGGAGCTCTCTCCAGCGCTCCTCCGGCACGGCGTCGACCGGGACGGACGCGCGCCGGAGCCCCTTCAGCTTCTCGCCGAAGAGGAAGGCGACGTCGCGGACGCTCGCGCCGGTCTCCCGCGCGAGGCGGTCGACGACGACGGCGCCGCCGCGCCGGATGAGGAAGTAGGCCGTCGAGGCGGGGACGCCCGCGTCGGCGTAGCGCCTCTCCCGGTCCCAGGGACGCTCGGGGAGCCTCGCGGCGAGGCCGGCGACCCGCTCGCGCGTGACGCGCGTCGGCGGGCTGTCGGTGTCGGGGTACATCCGGTCGGGGCCGGGGAGGATCCGCTCGAAGTCGGTCGAGCCGTCGGCGAAGGGCTGGCGCGTCTCGTTGGGAACGCCCTGGATCGCGTCGACGTAGCGGAGGCGGATCTCCTCGCAGGCGGTGACGGTGTCCTCCTCGGGGCCCCAGACGACGGCGATCGCGTCGTCCGGCCCGCAGCGGAGGCGCCCGCGGAGCTTCTTCAGCTCGGCGCGCGTGCCGCGTGAGTCGGGCCAGGCCTCGGAGTGGAGCAGGTTCGGGAGCTGGTCGAGGCCGGCGATGACGCGGATCCGGCCGGAGAGCTCGTGGGCGAAGACGTGCTCGGGCTGCGTCGGGAAGGAGAGCGTCCCGGCGAGGCCGGCGAGGCGCGCCGCGCGGACGCGGAACGGCCCCTTCCCGAGCTCGAAGCCGGGGCGCATCTTCTCCGTCTCGACCCAGCGCTCCCACGCCGCGGGGGTCAGGTACGGGATCTCCGTCGAGGCGAAGAGCTGCGTCACGTCCTGCGACTCGACGCGGATCGAGGCCGGCGTCGTGAAGCCGCGGCGGTGAAGCTCGTCGCGCAGCTTCAGGAGGTTCACCTGCCGCCACGCCTCGCCGTGGACGAGGCGCGGTGCCCAGCCGGCCTTCGGGACGCCCTTGATCTCGACGCGCCGGCCGCCCCTCACGGAGACGTTCACGTCCTGGCGCGAGGCGCCGAGGCCGGTGCGGACGTGCCCCGTCGAGCGGCAGACGCGGCCGACGAGGAGGATCGCCTCCTCGACCTCGTCGGGGGTGCGCAGATCGGGGCCGGTCACCGTCTCGATGAGCGGCATCCCGAGCCGGTCCGCGCGCCAGACGATGCAATGCCCCCGGTCGCGCACCTCGCGGCAGGAGTCCTCCTCGACGGTCACCTGCGTGACGGAGAGCGTCCGGCCGCGGAACGGGATCTTCCCGTTCACGCCGACGACGGCCGTCCGCTGGAATCCGGTCGGGATCGAGCCGTCGAGGTACTGCTTCCGCGCGATGTGGACCTCGTCGACGATGTCGCACCCGAGCATGAGGCACTGCTCGATGGCGACGTCGATCGCCTCCTGGTTCACGAGGAACGGCGGCGTGTCGTCCATCTCGTAGGTGCAGACGTTCTTCACGTTGAGGAGGTAGACGATGTTCTTCCTCGTCTTGAACTCCATCAGCGCGGTGCCGTCGTACTCGCCGAGCTCCGAGAGGGTCGGGCGCATGTGGCGGAGGACCGTCCCGTCGTGGGTCTCGGTGTAGAGCCCCGCCGGGCAGCGGCAGAAGAGCTTCGTCGGGGTCAGGAGCTGCTGGTGGACCTCCAGCCCGCAGACGAAGCCCACCTCCGCGTAGTCGAGGGTCGGGTACAAGGACGCCCCCTTCCCGCCCGAGGGCCGGGAGGCCGCGGGCGAACAGGGCATCTTAGCGCCGGGGAACGCGGGCGGCGTTCGCGAGGGGGCTCGCGGCGCGAGGTGCCGGACCCTCTCGTCGGAGGCAGAATCGCGCGATGGCCGCGGCGACGTCCCGCCACCGCCCGCGCGCTGCCGCGCTCCTCGCAGCGATCCTCGCCTGCGCCGCCTGCGCGAGCCGCCCGCCGCGCCCCGACGCGACGCTCGCCTGGGGCGGCGGCC
>JBDIBE010000286.1:0-4773 GCA_039812785.1 Thermoanaerobaculia bacterium
GGCGACGGCCGCCGCGGCGCCCGGCTGCGGCCTGAAGCTCGTCGACGGGCGGCGCGCCGAGGACGGGACGTCGGCCCTCCTCGTCTTCCTCGACGGCTGGCAGAGCCCGCAGCCCGAGAGCGCCGTCGTGACCGTCCGCGCCCGGAGCGAAGGAGGGGCCGTCGCGGTCGAGGTCGCGGCGCACCCCCTCGCCGAATACGGCATGACGCCGCCCGACATCAAGGCGGGGAGCGAGGCGTTCGGGTGCGTCCCGTGCGCGGCGCTCCGGGTCGAGATCCCGATGGTCCGCTACAGCCGCGGGCTCGCGCTGGGGAACGCGGCCCGCGCGACACGCTGCCTGGTCGGGGCGCTCGGGGCGGAAAGGGACGGCGCCGAAGGAGCCGCGCGGAAGTAAGATCCCGGGGCAAAGCGCGTCACTTTCCCGGAGATCGTTTTCCGGCAAAGCACTTCAGGAGGACTTCGATGAAGCGTCTCTCGATTCTCGCGGGGGTTGCCGCCCTCGCCCTGTCTGCCCTCGCCCGCACGGCCGCGGCGGGGACGATCGTCGACCTCGTCGGCGTGACCTACCCCGAGGGGAAGAAGGTCACCCTTCCGTTCGCGAAGACGGCGATCGCCCCGAAGGCCGCCGTCCTCGAGGGGAAGGTCCGGATGGAGAAGGGCCAGGCCGAGATCACGCTCGCGTGGGAGAAGATGGAGCCCGCCGTCCTCTTCGCGGGGAACATCACGTCCTACGCGGCCTGGACGATCACCCGTGACGGCCGTCCCGAGAACCTCGGCGAGCTCCCCGTCCGCGAGAAGAAGTCGGGCGAGGCGACCTTCCGGACCGGCAAGTCGAACTTCGCCGTCATCGTGACGGCCGAAGTCCTCCCCGGGACGCTCCAGCCGAGCGAGCTGCTCCTCTTCACGTCCGGCAAGGTCGACGAGAAGACGACGGCGAAGAACTGGGACTTCCAGATCGACTCGACGAACCCGTTCCAGTCGCTCATGCGGCCCGGCAACCCCTCGATCGCCGACATGACCTACCCGGCGAAGGGAACGGAGCCGATCGAGCTGCAGCAGGCCCGCAAGGCGATCGAGATCGCCGACGAGCTGAAGGCCGGCTCGGTCGCGCCGAAGGAGCTCGAGGCGGCGAAGACCGAGTACGGCCAGGCGACGAACGCGGCCACGCACGGCGGCTCCGGCAAGCAGCTCGTCGACTACTCGCGGCGCGCCGTCGAGAACGCGACGACGGCCGTGAGGATCAAGCTGCAGGCGATGCTCGACGACCGGCTCGCCGCCGAGGAGGCCGCCCGGCGCGCCGCCGAGGAGCGCAAGCGCCAGGAGCTCGAGGCCGCGAAGGCGAAGGCGAACGCCGCCGAGGCCGACAAGGCGCGGATGGCCGCCGAGGTCGCGCGCCTGAAGGCGGAGAAGGACCAGCTGAAGGCGGGCCTGACGGACGCCCTCGGCCGGATGATGCAGGTCCAGGAGTCGGCCCGCGGCGTCGTCGTGAACATGGGCGACATCCTCTTCGACACCGGCAAGTCGACGCTCAAGAAGGACGCCGAGTACGCGATCGTCAAGATCTCCGCGATCCTCGCCGTCTTCCCGAAGCTGAACGCCCGGATCGAGGGCTTCACGGACAACACGGGCAAGGACGAGCTCAACATGAAGCTCTCCGCCGAGCGCGCGCGGACCGTCGCCGACTTCCTCGTGGCGCAGGGCGTCGCCGCCGAGCGGCTCTCGCACGCCGGCTACGGCCCTTCGAACCCCGTCGGGGACAACGCGACGAAGGACGGCCGGGCGAAGAACCGCCGCGTCGAGCTGATCCTGAACCAGGGCCCCGTCACGGCGACGCCGGGCGGCATGGTCGCCCCGGAGCGGAAGCCGGCGAAGGCTCCCGCCAAGCCCGCGGCGAAGTGACCTGATCTCCAGGACCGCCCGGGAACGCGAAACGGGGCCGCGCCGCGGCCCCGTTTCCTTTCGGCAGGCCCCGCGCGCGGGGCGTCAGAACTTCGCGACGAGCGCGGCGATGAAGGCGGTGTCCGTCTTCTCGAGAGTCGGGAGCGCGGGCCGGGTCTTGTGGTCGAGGAGGTAGGCGAGCTTCAGCTCGAGGAGCTTCGAGAGGGAGGTCGTCAGGCCGACGTCGAAGTGGTAGTAGGCGTCGCCCGTGTCGTCCGACTTCCAGAGGCCGGAGGCCTTCTGCGTCAGGCCGACGGCGGGCGAGATCTTCCACGCGAACGCCATCCCGGCGCGGTAGGCGCCGCTCGACGTCGACTCCTGCCCCTCGTACTTCTCGAACGCGGCGCCGTAGCCCGCCGAGGCCTCGAGCGTCACGGCGTCCGTCTTCAAGATCTTGTAGCCGACGCCCGCGTTGGGCGACCAGAGGTAGTCGACCTGGGCGATCTTGTCGCTCAGGAAGGCGACCTCGCCGTACGCGAAGAACCGGTCGGTGAAGGAGTACTCGTCCCTCGCGGCGGCGGTCAGCTTGTCGGCGGTCGCCAGGCCGTTCGCGTCGCTCCTGAGGTAGAGGCCCGTTATCTTGAGGACGTTCTTCGTCTTCGGGTCGTACTTCAGGTCGAAGCCGACGTTGTACGACTTCGCGTCGCTGTTGCCGGAGTTCATCGACAGGCCGGCCCCGAAGCTGCCGTGCCAGCCGGGCTTCGGCTCGTCGGCCGCGGCGGCCGGGAGGGCGGCGGAGAGGAGGAGCGCGAGGGGGAGGACCGTCTTCAGCCCGTTCATCGTGCCTTTCACCGTGTCACTTCCTGAGGAGGTCGCGGATCTCGGCGAGGAGCTTCTCCTCGTTCGTCGGCTCCGGCGGGGCGGCCGGCGCGGGAGGCGCCTCGCGCTTCAGGCGGTTGATCTGCTTCACGACGAGGAAGACCGCGAAGGCGATGATGAGGAACTCGAGCGTCGTGTTGAGGAAGACGCCGTAGTTCAGGGTCGCGAGGCCCTTCGCCTTCGCCTCGGCGAGCGAGGCGGCCGGCGTGCCGGAGAGGTTCACGAAGAGGTTCGAGAAGTCGACCTTCCCGAGGAGGAGGCCGATCGGCGGCATGACGACGTCGGAGACGAGGCTCCCGACGATCTTCCCGAAGGCGCCGCCGATGATGACGCCGACGGCCATGTCGATGACGTTCCCCTTGACCGCGAACTCCTTGAACTCCTTGAGCACGGCGATCTCCTTTCGTCGGGCCGGGCCCCGCGCCGCGCG
Source organism: Thermoanaerobaculia bacterium (assembly GCA_039812785.1). Lineage (GTDB taxonomy): Bacteria > Acidobacteriota > Thermoanaerobaculia > UBA5066 > UBA5066 > UBA5066. The sequence goes on from JBDIBE010000286.1 coordinate 3,188, forward strand.
CCCGCGGTACGCGGACGGGGAACGCGCGGACGTCGGCCGGATCGCGGCTAATCTAGCATCCGGGACGCGCCCGGGCCGAACGCCCGGCGCGGGGAGGGCGCCATGACGGACACCGCTCGCACCGCGGTCCAGGACCGCCGCCGCTTCGTGACGATCCTGACGGGAGCGGGAGCCGCGGCCGCCGTCTTCGGCCGCGCCCTTTCGGCCCTCGCGGCGGGCGGGACGAAGGTGACGGCCGAGATGGTGAGGCAGGCCGAGTGGGTCGCCGGCGTCTCGTTCTCCGACGAGGAGCGGGCGCTCATGCTCGACGACCTGAACGAGACGGAGGAGGGACTCGCGGCGCTCCGGCGGGTCGCGCTCGACAACGCGGTCCCTCCCGCCCTCTCGTTCGCGCCGGCCGCCGGGCCGCCGAAGGAGACGCCGGCGGGGCCGCCCCCTGCGCCGCGCCGCGGGCGGCCCGCCGCCCGCCCTTCCTCCGACGAGGAGCTCGCCTTCGCGCCCGTCGCGGAGCTGGGCCGGCTCCTGCGCGAGCGGAAGGTCTCCTCGACGGAGCTGACGAAGCTCGCCCTCGCCCGCCTCGCCAGGTACGACCCGGTCCTGAAGTGCGCCGTCACGGTGACCTCGGAGCTCGCCCTCGCGCAGGCGCGGCGGGCCGACGAGGAGCTCGCCGCCGGGAAGGACCGCGGCCCCCTCCACGGAATCCCGTGGGGGGCCAAGGACCTGATCGCCGTCCCCGGCTACCGGACGACGTGGGGCTCCGTCCCGTTCCGCGATCAGGTGCGCCCCGAGACGGCGACCGTCTACCGGAAGCTCGAGGAGGCGGGCGCCGTCCTCGTCGCGAAGACGGCCGTCGGGGAGCTCGCGTGGGGGGACGTCTGGTTCGGCGGGACGACGAAGAACCCGTGGAACGTCGAGGAGGGGTCGAGCGGCTCCTCCGCCGGCTCGGCCTCCGCGACGGCGGCGGCGATCGTCGCCTTCGCGATCGGGACGGAGACGCTCGGGAGCATCGTCTCCCCCTGTACCCGCTGCGGGGCGACGGGCCTGCGCCCCACGTTCGGCCGCGTCAGCCGCCACGGCGTGATGGCCCTTTCCTTCTCCATGGACAAGGTCGGGCCGATCGCGCGAAGCGTCGAGGACTGCGGCCTCGTCTTGTCGGCGATCGCGGGGAGGGACCCGCTCGACCCCGTCTCGGCCGACGGCCCGCCCGCCTGGCCGCCGAGGCGGGGCCTCTCCGGCCTGACGATCGGGTTCGTCGAGGACCTCTTCCAGGAGGAGCGCGGGAAGGAGGCGAAGGACGAGGAGGAGAAGGCGCGCGCGGCGGAGTGGCGCGGCTTCGACCTCCGGACGCTCGACGTCCTCCGGCAGCTCGGCGCGCGGCTCGTGCCGGTGAAGCTCCCGTCGCGGACGCCCGTCGGCCCGCTCTCCCTCGTCCTGACGGCCGAGGCGGCCTCGGCGTTCGACGACCTCGTCCTCGACGGCCGCGTGAAGACACTCGTGCGCCAGACGGCGGACGCCTGGCCGAACGTCCTCCGGCAGGGGCGGTTCCTCGCCGCCGTCGACTACCTCCGCGCGCAGCGGGCAAGGAC
>JBDIBE010000287.1:0-4767 GCA_039812785.1 Thermoanaerobaculia bacterium
CGACCGGCTCGTGGAGACGCTCGAGAAGGACCCCTTCGACCTCGACTGAAATGGATCGGGGAGGCTCGCTACGAGCCTCCCCGCGGCGCCTGACGGCGCCTCCCCTCGCGAGGGGCACCGGGAGCGCCGGCCTCAGTCGATGACGACCTTCACGTGGGCGTCGTCGCTCGTCACCTCGAGGACGTCGCCGCGGGAGGCGTCCTTCATCTCGTCGAAGAGCGCCTCGAGGTCGAGGTCCTCGTCTCCCGAGACGGCCGCTTCCATGTAGCGGGCCGGGAAGCGGATCGTCACGGCGGCGCGCAGCGCCGCTCCCTCCTCCTCCGGCTTCTCGCGGACGACGAGGGTGATCTCCCCTTTCTCCTTCCGGAAGGCGACCTCCTGGTCGTCGACGGTCCGGACGACGTCGGTCCCCTCGGGCTTCTCGGAGAGCTCCTTCCAGACCTCGCGGACGAGCTCGGCGGAGACGGGGTCGTGGAGGCGGAGGTCGGCCTCGTTCTCGATCTTCGCGGCCGAGACGGCGTGGAGCCCGCTCCGGAAGAGGAACCAGGGGACGTTGATCCGCACCCTCTCCCCGTGCCCGCCGTGGCCCGTCTCCTCGATGACCATCCGGAGGAAGCGGGGCCGGGTCCCCTTGCCGGTCCCCTCGGGGGGGGGCACGACGAGGGCCCACCCCATGAGGAACAGGACGAACCAGAAGGTGGCGTTGACGGCGGACCTGAGCTCCCTCATGGCGTCTCTCCGTCCTCCGTAACGAAGGGGCCGGGAAAAGGTTCCCCGGGGAGGCTCAGGAGGGACTCGAGCCGCCGAAGGCCTTCGCCTCGAGGGCGGTCAGCATCGTCCGCGCCTCGGGGGACGACCAGTCCTGCGGCCCGATCCAGCGGTGGAGGACCTCCCCGGAGGGGGAGAGGAACCAGGTCTCGGGAAACTTCATCGTCCCGAAGGCGTTCGCGGCCGCCTTCTGCGGGTCGAGGGCGACCGGGAGGTCGCCGGCGCCGCGCTTGGCGAGGAAGCCGTTCACGGTCTTCCACTCCTCGTCGACGGAGACGGCGACGAGGTCGACCCGCGGGTCGCTCTTCGCCTCGCGCCACCAGGCGACGAGGCCGGGGAGCTCCTCCTCGCAGGGGGCGCACCAGGTCGCCCAGAAGTGGACGACGAGGAGCTTTCCAGAGGGGGCGGCGAGGTCGCGCGTCGAGCCGTCGGCGAGGGAGACGGGGGGGGCCGCGGGCCGGGCCGCGGCGGCGGCGACGGGCGGCGCCTCCGTCACCTTGACGTTCCCCTTCCGGAGGGCGTCGCGGTAGCGGAAGCCGAGGGCGAGGACGGCGAGGGTTCCGAGGGCGAGGACGGCGATCCGGGTCTTCGAGAAGGTCATCGGGCGGAGGCTCCTGTCGCGCGGGATGGTACAGGGGGTCGGCCGTCCCCCGAGGCGGCCCTGCAGACCGGCCTCACGGCGCAGTCGCCGCAGCGGGAACGTCCCGGGTCCCTCACGCATTCCGCGAGGATCCCGAGGCGCGAGAGCGCCCAGTCGAAGCGGACCGGGTCTTCAGGCGCGACGCGGGCGAGCCAGGCGGTCGCCTCGCGCGCCGCGCGGAGGTCGGCCGTCGGCCGCGAGGTCAGTCCGAGGTAGCGCGAGATCCGGTGGACGTGCGTGTCCATCGGGAGGAGGAGGCGGGACGGCGTGAAGCGGCCGGCCCGCCAGAGGCCGAGGTCGTGGTCGCCCGAGCGGACCGTCCAGCGGAGGAAGAGGTGCGCGCGCTTGCAGGCGCTCCCGTCGCCGGGCGAGGGGAGGAGGAAGCGAAGGCCGCTCGGGTGGCGGGCAAGGGGGAGGCCCGTCCTCTCCCGGAGCACAGCGAAGAAGCGGTCGAGGGCGGGGACGAAGTCCGGCCCCCCGTCGTCGCCGGCGGCGAAGAGGGCTCCGAGCGACCCTTCGGTGCGGAGAGTGGCGCCGACGGCCCGGAGGAACGGTCGAAGGGATCCGGAGTCGACCCACCTGTGGACGAATCCGTCGAGGCCGCGGAGGCCGTCCGGCCTGCCCTGCAGGACTTCGGCGGGGCATGGGCCGAGCGCCGCGAGGAGCCGCTCGAGCGAGGCGCGGATCGAGGCGACCCTTCCGAAGGCGAGCGAGGAGGCGAGGAAGGCGACCGCTTCGCGATCCGCGGCGTCGGCATAACGGTGAGGAAAGAGAAGGGGATCCGAGTCGAGACGTCGTCCGCGCCACTCTTCCTCGAGGGCGGCGAGGCGCGGCCCCAGGGCGTCGAGGTCGGGACCAGCGAGCCGCCGTCTCATCTCGCCGGCAGCATACGCGTCCGGGGGTCTCTTTCGGACCCGCCCGGCGGCATTGCTTGGTAGCATCCGGCGTCGTGCGCGAGAAATCCCCGGAAGGGCGCCCTGCAGGGGCCGCGTCCGGTCCGAAGACGAACAAGGCGATCCTCGTCGGGGTCTTCGGCAAGGCCCTCGGCCGGGCCGAGGCCGAGGACCACCTCGACGAGCTGGAGAGGCTCGTCGACACGGCGGGCGGCGTCGCCGTGGCCCGCGCCCTCCAGGAGCGCGAGTCGCCCGACCCGGCGACCTACGTCGGGAAGGGGAAGCTCGCGGAGATCGCCGAGGCCGCCGAGGCGATGGAGGCGGGCTGGGTCGTCTTCGACGACGAGCTGACCCCCTCCCAGACGCGGAACCTCGAGAAGGAGCTCTCGGTCGAGGTGCTCGACCGGGCGAACGTGATTCTCTCGATCTTCGCCTCCCGTGCGCGGAGCCGCGAGGCGATGACGCAGGTCGAGCTCGCGCGCCTCCAGTACCTCCTCCCGCGCCTCACGGGGGCCCAGTCGGGCCTCGCGCAGCAGCGCGGCGGCGGCGCCTTCCGCGGCGGCGGCGGCGAGAAGAAGCTCGAGCTCGACAAGCGGAAGATCCGGCGCCGCATCTCGACGCTCAAGGAGGACCTCGAGAAGATCGAGACGAGCCGGAACGTCCGCCGGCGGCACCTTCGGAACGTCGCGACGGTCTCCCTCGTCGGCTACACGAACGCGGGGAAGACGACCCTCTTCAACCGCCTCACCTCCTCGAAGGAGCTCGCCGAGGACCGCCTCTTCGCCACGCTCGACGCGCGGCACGCGCGCCTCCTCGGAGTCGGCGGCCGCGCGATCGTCGTCTCCGACACCGTCGGCTTCCTCCGCAAGCTCCCGCACGCCCTCGTCGCCTCCTTCCGCTCGACGCTGAAGGAGGTCGAGGAGGCCGACCTCCTCGTCCACGTCGTCGACGCCTCCTCGCCCCACGCCGACGAGCAGAGGCGCGTCGCCGAGGAGGTCCTCGAGGAGCTGGGCGTCCCGGCCGACCGCGTCCTCCTCGCGTACAACAAGACCGATCTCCCGGGCGCGCTCTCCCCCGCGGGCGAGATCGCGATCTCGGCCGCCACCGGCGCCGGGCTCACGGACCTCCGCCAGGCGATCGTCGCGCGCCTCCTCGCGCTCGGCGTCCCGGTCCCGATCCTGGGGGCCCCTCCGGGGCCATGAACCGTCCGGCCCCCGCGCTCCCGCCGCGCTTCGAGGCGCGGGCGAGCCTGTCGGCGGCGACGTCGCCCCGCGTCGTCGCCGCGCTCGACCGGGAGACGGGCCGGCGGGTCGTCCTGAAGATCGCCGCGGGGGCCGGGAGCGAGGAGATGCTCGCGCTCCGCAAGGAGTTCCGGCTCCTCGCCTCGCTCGAGCACCCGTCGATCGTCAAGGCCCGCGACTTCGGCGTCACCGCCGACGGCCGCGCCTGGTTCTCGACGGACGAGGTCGACGGGCCCGACCTCGCGACGTTCGCCCGCTCGCACGCCCTCCTCGAGAACCTCTCGGCTCTCGCCGACGTCGCCCACGCGCTCGACTACGTCCACGCCCGCGGCCTCGTCCACGGCGACGTGAAGCCGACGAACGTCCGCGTCCTCGGCGAGCGCGCCTTCCTCCTCGACTTCGGCCTCGCCTTCGCGCGCGGCGAGGAGGTCGCGGGGATCCGCGGCACGCCCGCCTACCTCGCCCCCGAGGTCCTCCGCGGCGGGAAGCCCGACCGCCGCGCCGACCTCTACGCGCTCGGCGTGACCTTCTACGAGGCGCTCACCGGCGTCCTGCCGACGGCGGGGCGCGACCTCGGCGGCGTGCTCCGCTTCCACCTCGAGGAGGACGTCCCCGTCGCTTCGCGCGTGACGCCCGGGATCCCGAGCCGCCTCGACCGGATCCTCGCGCAGCTCATGGAGCGCGACCCGGCGGCCCGCACTCCGTCGGCGCGGGCGCTCCTCGACGACCTCGGCCGCGACTTCGGCCTCGTCCGCGGCTCGACGTGGGACGCTCGCCCCGAGCTCCTGACCCCGCCGTTCTGCGGCCGCGTCGAGCTCCTCGGCCGCTTCTCGCAGGCGCTCCGCCATGCCGCGGAGGGCTCCGGGAAGGCGATCGTCGTCCTCGGCCCGGAAGGGGCGGGGAAGTCGCGCCTCCTCGCCGAGTGGCGCGCCCTCGCGCAGTCGGAGGGAACCCTCGTCGTCGAGGGACGGGCCGTCGCGGAGGACCGCACCCCCTACCGCCCCGTCCTCGACGTCCTCGCGGCCCTCACGCGCCGCGGCGGCTCGGCCGGCGCCCCCGCCCGCGCGGCCCTCGCGCGCGTCGCGAGGCTCGCGGCGACGGGGGCCGAGGCGCCGCCGATCTCCCGCCTCACCGAGGAGTCGAGCCGGCTCGGCCTGTTCGACGCGGTGCGCGCGGCGCTCGAGGCGACCCGGAAGGCCGAAGCCGGCGAGCGCCCGCTCGTCCT
>JBDIBE010000288.1:0-4712 GCA_039812785.1 Thermoanaerobaculia bacterium
GCGGGCTCCCCCGGAGTCGGCCGGAGAGCGGAGGGTACGGATCGTGCGCGGGTCGGAGGCGACCGCCGGTCGCTCCCTTTCTCATGGGAGCGACCGGCGGATTCCGTCAGCGTGTCCCGGCCTCGTCGGCCCACGTCTGCGGCCCCGACGGGCGGGCCGCGGTCCGGGTCAGGCCTTCGCGGCGGGCTTTCGGCCTCCCCGGCGCGCCGGCTTCGGCTCTTCTTCGACCGTCTCGGCGGGCGGCGGCGCCTCCGGCGCGTCCTGGACGCGCTCGATCACGAGCGTCAGCTTCGCGACGAGGGCGGCGAGCGCGCCGACGGCGGCCCAGACCGGAACGAGGACGGCCCCCGCGAGGCCGAGGACGAGCGGGATCTCGAGGAGCGTCACCCCCTTTGCGTTCCGGATGACGATCCTCCTCACGTTCCCCTGGTGGACGAGCTCCTTGACGGTCGCGAGCAGCTTCTCCCCGGTGACCTCGAACTCCTCGACCCGGACCTTCGGACCTTTCATGAACGCCTCCGACCGGAGATACGGCGCGGGGCGCCGGCGGTTTCCGCCTCGCGGGCGCGCGGCGGCATCGGATAATCCGCCGATGGGGTGAGCGAGACGCGGGGGGCGCCGGACGTTCCCGTCCGGCGCGACGGCTTGGCCCGACCCGGCCCGGAGACCGGGAGGGAGAGGATCGCCCCGGACGCGCCGGCCGCCGTCCTCCGGGCGCTGCTCGAGGCCGCCCCCGGGGCCGCGCTCGTCCTCGACCGCTCGTACCGTGTCGTCCTCGCAAACGAAGCGATGGCCCGGCGCTTCGGGGTGGCGCCGGAGGCGATGACCGGGCGGCACTCGCTCGACTTCGCGGAGTCGCCCGCGTCCCGCGAGGTCATGGAGAGCCGGGTGCGCGTCGCGCGGGACGTCTTCGAAACGGGGCGCGGCGTCGCCTTCGAGGACGAGCGCGGCGGCCGGCTCCTGAAGAACCGGATGGAGCCGCTGCGCGACGGGGACGGCGTCGTCCGGTGGGCCGTCGTCCACTCGGCCGACGTCACCGCGGAGATGGGGGTCGAGCGGGAGCTGCGTTCGCAGATCGCCTTCCGCGAGGCGCTCGCGAACTGCCTCGGCTCGGGCCTCGCGGCCGTCGACGCGACGGACGCGATCGTCTTCGTGAACCCGGCGTTCTGCCGGATGACCGGGTGGGGAGAGGAGGAGCTCCTCGGGCGGAGGCCCCCGTTCCCGTTCTGGCCGCCGGAGGACGTCGCGCCGATCGCGCGGCTCTACGCCGACGTCGTCTCCGGGCGGGAGACGCGCGGCGGGTTCGACATACCCCTTCTCTGCCGCGACGGCTCCCTTCGTCCGGCGCACATGACGACGGCCCCCCTCGTCGTCCGCGGCGAGAGGAACGGGTGGCTCGCCTCGTTCGCCGACCTCACGTCGCGGCTCGAGGCTGAGGCGGCGCTCCGCCGCAGCGAGGAGCTGAACCGGGCGATCCTCGAGACCGCGGTCTCGCCCTTCCTCCTCTTCGACGTCGAGGGGCGCGTCCTCGAGGTGAACGGGGAGACGTGCCGGATGCTCGGCCTGCCGCGCGAGGAGATCGTCGGAAGGAGGATCCCCGACTTCGTCGTCGGCGCCCCGCCGGGGCGGATCGAGGCGCGGATCGCCAGGGCGCTCGCCGAGGGGGGGGCGCGGTTCGACACGCGCGTCCGGACGGCCGGCGGCCGCCTCCTCGACGTGGACGTCAGCCTGAGCCACCTCCCGGCCGAGGGAGGGCGGCTCGTCTGCTTCCTCCACGACGTGACGCAGGCGAAGGCGGCGACCGCGGCGCTCGCCGGCGAGCGGGAGCTCCTCGCCGAACGGGTCGCGGAGCGGACCGCGGAGCTCTCCCGCGCCAACGAGGAGCTCGCCCGCGCCGCGCGCCTGAAGGACGAGTTCCTCGCGAGCATGAGCCACGAGCTCCGGACGCCGCTCACGGCGATCCTCGGCCTCGCGGACCTCCTCCTCGCGGGCGGGCGCGGACCGCTCTCCGAGCCGCAGGCGCGCGCCGTCGGTATGGTCGAGGAGAGCGGCCGGCACCTCCTCGCCCTCATCACCGACATCCTCGACGTCTCGAAGATCGGCGCGGGGAGGCTCGACCTCTCGCTCGGGTGGGTCGACCTCCGCGGGGTCTGCGAGGCGGCGCTCGCGCTCGTCACCCCCTCGGCCTTCCAGAAAAGGCACGCCCTCACGCTCGACGCGCCCGCCGCGCGGACCCTCTTCCGCGCCGACGAGCGGCGCGTCAAGCAGGTCCTCGTCAACCTCCTCGGAAACGCGGTGAAGTTCACGCCGCCGGGAGGGACGATCGCCGTGGCGGCCGAGGCGGACGAGAAGGCGCGGGAGGTGCGGATCTCGGTCCGCGACAGCGGCCCCGGGATCGCCGTCGAGGGGCGGGAGAGGCTCTTCCGCCCGTTCGTCCAGCTCGACGCCCGTCTCGCACGCGAGCACGAGGGGAGCGGACTCGGCCTCGTCCTCGTCGAGAGCCTCGTCGCCCTCCACGGCGGCCGCGTCGAGCTCGAGAGCGAGCCGGGGCGGGGGAGCCGGTTCAGCGTCGTTTTCCCCTGGGAGCACCGGCACGCCGGCCCGACCCAGCCGCCGGCGCGAGCCGAGCTGCGCCCGGAGGGCGCCCCGGCCGGAGCGGCGGGGGCCCGCGTCCTCCTCGTCGAGGACAACGCGATGCAGGTCACTCTCTTCGCCGAGGCGCTCGAGGCGGCCGGGTTCCGCGTCGACATCGCCCGGAACGGTCTCGAGGCCGTCGAGAAGGCGGGGGCGACCGACCCGGACGTCGTCGTCATGGACGTCCAGATGCCCGGCCTCGACGGGCTCGAGGCGACCCGCCGCCTCCGCTCGAACCCCGCCCTGCGGGGGACGCCGGTCCTCGCCCTGACGGCGCTCGTCATGCCGGGAGACCGGGAGCGGTGCCGCGAGGCGGGCGTCGACGAGTACGTCGCCAAGCCCGTCCCGCTCGCCGAGCTCGTCGCGGCGGTGGGCCGGCTCGCCCGCCGGCGGACGGCCTGAGGCGGCCTACTTCGCCCGCGCGGGCTGGACGGCGGCGGCGAACGTGAGCCGGGGGTTCGTCTTCTTCGCCCGCTCGAAGTGCCACTCGCTCTCGAAGAGGACGAGCGGCCGCCCCTCGCCGTCGGCGAGGAGCTCGCAGCGCCCCGGGTCGTCGAAGTCGCGAGGCACGAACCCCTCGTTCTCGATCCAGCGGGCGATCTGGTGCGGGAGGCGGACGTACGAGACGTCGGCCCCGTACTCGGCCTTGAGCCGGTGCTGGATCACCTCGAACTGGAGGGCGCCGACGGCGCCGAGGATCGGGTCGCGCTCGAGGCGGACCGGGTCGTAGAAGACCTGGACCGCACCTTCCTCCGAGAGCTGGTCGAGACCCTTCTTCAGCTGCTTCCTCTTGAGCGGGTCGAGGAGGACGACGCGGCAGAAGAGCTCGGGCGAGAAGCGGGGGATCCCGGCGTACTCGACGGCGGGCCCCTCGTGGATCGTGTCGCCGATCCGGAGCGCCCCCGAGTCCCAGAGGCCGAGGACGTCGCCCGCCCACGCCTCGTCGACGAGCGTCCGCTCCTGAGCGAGGAACTGGAGCGGCTTGTTCAGCTTCAGCGGCCGGCCCGTGCGGGCGTGCCGCACCTCCATGCCGCGCGTGAACTTCCCGGAGCAGACGCGGACGAAGGCGACGCGGTCGCGGTGCGCCGGGTCCATGTTCGCCTGGATCTTGAAGACGAAGCCGGAGAAGCGCGGCTCTCTCGGGTCGACCGTCCCGGTCGTCGAGGCGCGCGGGGCCGGGCCGGGGGCGAGCTCGAGGAACTCGGCGAGGAACGGCTCGACGCCGAAGTCGTTGAGCGCGCTCCCGAAGAAAACGGGCGTGAGCTCGCCCGCGAGGAAGAGGTCGCGGTCGAACGGCATCCCGGCGGCGTCGAGCATCGCGAGCTCCTCGACGAGCTGCGCGTGGGCCTTCTCCCCGATCTCGTCGACGAGCGCCGGGTCGTGGAGCTCGAACGCCTCGGCGGCGAGCTTCTCCCCTTTCGCCTCTCCCCGCTCGTAGCGGAGGAGCTTCTTCGACCAGCGGTCGTAGACGCCGTGGAAGTCCGGGCCCGAGCCGATCGGCCAGGTCGCGGGGGAGCAGGGGATCCCGAGGACCTTCTCGATCTCGTCCATCAGGTCGAACGGGTCGCGGCCGGCCCGGTCCAGCTTGTTCACGAACGTCGCGATCGGGATCTTCCGCATCCGGCAGACCTGGAAGAGCTTGATCGTCTGCGGCTCGACCCCCTTGGCGGCGTCGACGAGCATGACGGCGCTGTCGGCGGCGGCGAGGGTGCGGTAGGTGTCCTCGCTGAAGTCGTTGTGGCCCGGGGTGTCGAGGAGGTTCACGTGCCGGCCGGCGTACGTGAACTGCATGACGCTCGTCGTGATCGAGATGCCGCGCTCGCGCTCCATCTCCATCCAGTCGCTCGTGGCGTGCCGGCTCGCCTTGCGCGCCTTCACCGAGCCGGCGAGGTGGATCGCCCCTCCGTAGAGGAGGAGCTTCTCCGTCAGCGTCGTCTTGCCGGCGTCGGGGTGGCTGATGATCGCGAAGGTCCGGCGGCGGGCGATCTCGGCCGCGAGGGCGTGGTTCAGGTCCGTCATGGCGCGGTTCGCCGCGAGGGCCGGAGGGCCGGGCGGCGGGGGGCGGACTGTAGCATCCG
>JBDIBE010000289.1:0-4669 GCA_039812785.1 Thermoanaerobaculia bacterium
GGGCCTCCTCCGCGGCGAGGCCGTTCCCGGGATCCCGCCGATCCCGCCGCCGGCCCGCTGCGCCGCGCACCCGGCCGGACGCGCCGCACTCACCCGATGGAGGCTTCTCCCGCGTCGCGGCGACGACGCCCTCCTCGAGCTCTCCCCCGAGACGGGCCGGATGCACCAGCTCCGCGTCCACCTCGCCGCGGTCGGCCACCCGCTCCGCAACGACCCGCTCTACGACCCGCAGGCCGATCCGGCCGGCCCCTTCTTCCTCCGCGCCGTGCGCCTGACGTGGCAGGACCCGCCCGGCGCGGGCCGCGGCACGCTCTGGACGTTCGAAGCCCCCGCCTCTGAGATGATCCCGGCGTGACCGACCTCCTTCCTCCCGCGGCCCTCGAGGCCCTGCGGTCTCTCTGCGACCGCGCCCCGCTCGTCGTCTTCGACCTCGAGACGACGGGACCCGACCGCCTCACCGACCGGATCGTCGAGGTGGCCGCCCTGAAGGTCTCCCCCGACGGGAGCGTCGCGACGTTCGAGACGCGCGTGAACCCCGGCGTGAAGATCCCCCGCGAGGCGACCGCCGTCCACGGCATCACGGACGCCGACGTCGCCGAGTGCCCGCCCTTCGCGGAGGTCGCCCCGCGCCTCGCCGCCTTCCTCGAGGGGTGCGACCTCGCGGGCTACAACCTCCGCGGGTTCGACATCCCGCTCCTCCTGCGCGAGCTCGAGCGGGTGAAGGCCCCCTTCTCCGTCGAGGGGCGGCGCGTCGTCGACGCGCAGGTCATCTACTTCCGCAAGGAGCCGCGCGACCTCGGCGCGGCCGTCCGCACCTTCGTCGGGCGCGAGCACACCGGCGCGCACTCGGCCCTCGCCGACACGGTCGCCGCGGCCGAGGTCCTCGCCGGGCAGCTCCGCCGCTACGACGACCTCCCCCGCGACATCGACGCCCTCGCCGCCTTCACCGCTCCCGTCGAAAGCCGCTGGGTCGATCCCGACAAGCGCTTCGTCTGGCGCGACGGCGAGGCCGTTTTCAACTTCGGCGCCAAGAGGGGCCAGTCGCTCGCGGACGTCGCGGCGAAGAACCCCGACTACCTCGAGTGGATGCTCGAGGCCGACTTCCCCGAGGAGGCCAAGCGGATCGTCCGCGAGGCCCGCGAGGGGCGCTTCCCCGCCCGCAAGTGAGCTCTCCCGCCCCGAACGGGCGGGGCCTCGCGCGGCGCCGCCACCACCTCGTGCGCCTCGCGCTCCTGACGCTCGGCTGGGGCCTCCTCGCCCTCGGCCTCGTCGGCGGCCTCCTCCCCTTCATCCAGGGCTGGCCGTTCGGCGTCGCCGGGGCCGCGATCCTCTACGTCGAGTCGCGCTGGTTCCAGAGGAAGGTCCGCCGCTGGCGCCAGCGCCACCCGCGCGTCGAGAGGACCTGGCTGAAGCTCCGCGCCTGGCGCCGCGCGCGGCGCAGGGCGTAGTACGACTTCAACGTCCGCGCTTTCGACCTGCCCTCCGGCGAAAGGGGCGCGCGCCATCCGCAGTCGAAGCTCTTCGTACGAGGCGAAGGAGTTCTACTGCTTCGCGGCCGACTGCTTCAAGTTCGCCCGCACCGAGGCCGGTTTCTGCCCAGTGTGCCGGAGGACCATCCAGAGGGTTATCGACGGCGACCGGTAGCCTCATCCCCAGGCACGCCGTACGTTGCCTGCCGAGGGATCGTCCGCCACAGGCCGATGTGCGGCCGAAGGGGACGAGGATGGACCCCACGTCCGGTTGTTCGCGCGGTCCGTGGTCTACCTGGATCCCGGCGCCTGCGCGTTCGGGGGCTTTGGTAGATTAGGGCTGATGCGGGTTCCTGGAAGGATCGCTCCCGTCGCGCACGGCTCGGCCGTCGCAGGATTACAGAGTTCGTAGTTTCCGCTTTCGAGATGAAGTTCAGCACTCGCGTCGGCTGCCGGCTTTACGCCCGCGAGGCGGAGGAGCAGTGGGACCGGAATGACCGCCTGGTTGTGACGTAATACTAGTGGAGAACGACCCATCGGCGGAAGAACCATCCAGCCTCCGAATCCCTCCAGGATGACTGAGACCCGGCCGTCATCCGGCACCTGCAACCTCCCCGAGGAAACGGGCAGCCCGGTCCCGGCAACTACGAAGTCAAGAGTTCGCGCCCCGCCCGCGCCAGAGAGGCTGAACTCTCCGTCAGGACCTGTTACGGTCTGTTCCATCCGTCCGCCGGCGGGCGACCAAGCGACCACGCGAGCCCCGGCCACGGGAGTAGAGCCCAGCAGGATGATCCCCTTGACCTCTGTCGGTCGCCGCAGCACGAGCGTCTGCGAGGGGGTCCCTGCATCTCCCAGAATCAATGAAACCGGCTCGCTCGCGGAATTCCCTTTCTCGGCCAGGAGGGAGATCATCCCTCCCTGCAAGCCCCGGAGACGGAATCGTCCGTCCGCATCCGACTCCGTCTTGACAATGCTCTCGCCGGTCGCCCGAACACGGGCTCCCTTCACCGGCTCCCCCTCCTCGTCAACAACGTTTCCGTCGACGGTGATGTCGGGCACGCGGACCTCAACTCGAGCCCGTCCCGCGCCCACGACTTCCACGGGAACACTCAGCAGCGTCACAGAGAGGCCCGCGCCATCGATCACGTCGATCGACCACGCTCGTACCTCCGGGAGCCGACCGGAGAAGCGTCCTTGCTCATCGGAAGTCAGTCGGACTCTCCGCCCGCCGCGCCTGCCACCGAACCAGAGTGTCGCGCGCAACGGATCTTCTCCAACCGTCGCCGTTCCTTCAACCTCGACCGAGGGAATACTCACTGAGAGCCGCGTGCCCGGCGTCGACAGCTCTACGTCCCCGGACCACCAGATACTCTCTTCATCCCCGCTCACCGTTAGCTTGTACTTCCCCGCCGACAGCCCGTCGATCGAGGTGCTCCCGGTGTCCCTGTCCACGACCGACCTCCACTCACTCGGCCCGTCCTTGCGCGCGGCATTGGGGACGAGGAGACGAACGACCCAGGCAGACCCTGCAGGCTGGGTCTTCGGTTCGACGTCGACCGTTACAGACAGCGGAACCGACAGAACCAAGGGGCTCCTGATCTCGGATTCGAGACCCTCCCGTACCTCGACCATCGAAGCGCGCCCGGGCGCAAGGCCCGGTTGCGCGGCCACGACGTCGTAGAAGCCCGGCGGTACATCGGTGAACTGGAAGAAGCCGCGTTCATTGACGCGCGCGGAGCGGCGCGCGTTCTCGAGACGTCGCCCTTGCGGGCCGTCTGGCCTGCCGCCGGTCGCTGCGACAGAAAGGCTCGCCGTGCAGTCCTCCGTCAACCGGCCACGAAGGACTTCCACGCGCCCAACGACGGAACTCCCCCGCCGAAAGGCGAGTGGCGGGATCGACTGCTTTCGACTTATGGCTACCGACACGTCCCACCGGTACACGGGGACGAAGCCAGGTGTCCGGAAACGCAGGTCCCAACGCCCTGCAGGTATCTCGCAGGACAGCATACCCCCATCCAACTGGCAGCTTCGCTCGAATAGCGGCTCTGGCGGGGCGGATGGGCGCGTGAGCTTCGGCGAGCCGGCGCCATGTGAAACCGGGAGACGAATCATTCGCACGGTGACCTGCCGGCCGATGAGCTCCTCCGCAGGGGTCGCGAGACGCGCCTGGATGAGCGCGGTCGGGAAGGTCGTCAAACGCACTGGAGGCAAATCTGCGCCCGACGGTGTGAGGATGACGTCGGGCGCAACGAAACCCCTGGACTCGAGCCGGAACAAGTAGGAATCGCTATCAGGCACAGAAACGACCGAGTTGCCAGGCACCGTAACGGCGAACCGACCCAGCTCCTCCGGAGCCCCCTCGGCTCCCCGGTATCGATAGGCGACTATCTCACCGTCACCGGGTTCGACCAATCCGAACTCTCCGTCAATTTCAATTTGAATGGAAGCGGGCTTTCCGGTCGGCATCGCGTGCGACTCGGCTGGCAGCGGAGTTTCCGCCGCCACTGTCGAGGAGAGGAAGACGAGAAGCACCCACACCGCGATCCGTCGGAAGCCCCGGCCGCGGACCATGCCATGAATGGTTCCGAGCATGGAGCACACATTGCCGGGTCCGCGGCCCCGAGTCAGCACCCGTTCAGATCCCACTTGACCTGACGCTTACGTCCACTGACAGGTCGGAAGGCCCTCCACCCAGCAGTCCCACCCGTCCTCCTCCGTGTAGGTAGCGTGGCACTCTGCATATCCGTCCTCGTACAGAGGTGGCGGCTCACAGTCCCATACCGTCTTGTAGGTCGGCGCCTGTAGATAACTGACGCACGTCGCACAGCTGGACCCACCGCCGCCACCGCCAGGCCCCGGATCTTGATGGAAGACGGCGACGGCGGGATTTGCTGCTACCAAAGTCAGTCCAGCGAGGAACCCTGCGAACAGTAACGTCCTTTTCATCGTGTTTCCTCCACTCGTCATTTCGTGATTGCAGCCGCGGGCGTTCCGCGCTTCCCACCCTCGACCACAGAGTCCGGGCACGCCAAGTACGATCTCGCTTCAACTGCTCCTTTTCGCGCTTCGAAGAGACTACCCCCCCCCCCGTGTTGACTGTCAAGGCAATCATGACCCGCGGGCTAGCAGGCTCCTGAAGAGATGCCCCCTTTCGGAGGAAGCGTCACCGAAGGACGCGGCGAGGATGGCGTGAAGGCACT
>JBDIBE010000290.1:0-4666 GCA_039812785.1 Thermoanaerobaculia bacterium
GCCGTCGAGGGCGGCCGCACGGGCCAAGGCGGCGCAGATTGCCACGAGCCCCCTCTCGGCGACGGCGGCCGCCTGCATGACCGGGCAGGAGAGGGGCGAGATCGTCACCTTCGGGGCGGCAGTCGCCGAGAAGGCGATCCCGGCGCTCGGCGGACGCGGGCTCCTGGCGCTCGTCGCCGCGATCGCGGCGGCAGGCTTCGCGGCGCAGCGGCGGATGGCCTAGAGCCTCGTTGCGGGTGTCCGGCGCAGGGCGGGCCGGCAGCGGCCCACCCTGCGCCGATGTCGCCGGTCTGCTGTCTTCAGTGCCGGGGCGCTCTTCCCCGTGATGCAGCCCCGACGTAGCGGACGAGCTTGGCGGCGAGATGAAACGGGCGCCGGACGAGGGCGAGCAGATATCGCGCACGCGTGTCCGCTCCGTAGAGGGATTGCGCCTGGGCCGGCGAGATTGCGATCGTGTGCCAGGCCCACCGAAGGAGCCCGGCGACGCCGCCGCGGTCGGACGGGAGCGTCGCCGCGGAGCGGAGCTTGAGGGCGTCGCCGTATCCGGGCTCGAGTGCGCCGAAAAGGAAGTGGGCGAGGAGGCGCGCCTCCGGTGCCGGGTCCCGCGCGAGGACCCGTGCGGCACCTTCCGTCGCGAGGAGGGAGGGAAGCTCCCAGGCCGCGCGCGCGTCGTTCTCGTCGACCTCGGCGGCGACGAGAGGGAGTGCGTCCCGAATCACCTGGGCGCCCGCGGACCTGCGGAGGTCGGCGGTATCGGCAAGGAGCTTGAAGGCGGGGTAGGCGCCCGGGGCGAGCCCGTGCTGGTAGAGCCCGTGCGCCAGCGCGTGCGCGAGAAGGACGTGCGGCCGCGGGACGAGAAGGGACGGCGCCGCGGCATCGGGGCACTCGGCGAAGCCGAGCGCCACGAGGGGCTCGAGCCGCAGCTCCGGCGCGCCAGGCGAGGGACGCACCCCCGGCAGCGTCCGATGCAGCTCGAGCATCCCGCCCTGGGCATGGACGAGAGGGCTGTGCTGGTGGTCGTAGGACGGGGCGCCCGTCTCGAACACCCGTGCGCGGCGAAGCTCCCGGATGAGTCGGGGGGCGTCGGCATCGGCGACGAGGATGTCGGCATCGGCCGCCCCCCGTGCGGCGGCGTCCGAGGCTCCCGACAGGCAGAGTGCGACGTGCTTCAGTGCGACGACCCGGACGGAGCTCCTGCCGGCGGCGCGCCCCACGAGCCGCGCGAGGGCAACGAGCCTCGCAGAGGCGAGGGCGGACTCGCGGTACTCGGCGAGCGCGTCGCGCGCGGCCGCCTCTCCGAGCTCGGCCGCGAGACTGGCCGGACCGAGGAGGTGGACGATGCGGGGCAGGAGGCCCAGGCGGCCGGCGAGCGAAACCGCCTCGCCGCCCTCGAATCCCCGGGCTCGGCCCGGGGCCGGGCGGCCGAAGGCGCGGGAGAGCGCCCAGTCGAGCTCCGCCGTCAGCTCGAGGCCCCGGGGCGAGGCGCCGATGCTCCGCGGTTCGAGAGGTCTCCCCGGCATCGCAGGGAGGCTATCGCAGGCGGTGCTAGCATCGATTTCGTGGAGGCGCTTCCGGCTCGTCCCGTGCCATCGGCACCCTGCCCGGTGCGCATTTCGCGCGCGATGACGGCCGGGCTCCTCGCCGAGCTGGCGTCGAGAGGGGTGACGGTGACGCTGACCGTGCGGGGAACGAGCATGTGCCCCGCGCTCCGGGATGGAGACGTCGTGACGATCGCCCCGGCCCGCGGCGCCACGGTCCCGATCGGCGCCGTCGTCGCGGCGGAGGTTCCCGCCGCTGGCGGCCTCGTCCTCCACCGGGCGGTCGGCCGATGCGGCGGGGGCGTTCTGCTTCGGGGAGACAACGCAGCCCGCCCCGACGGGATCGTCGCCGATGCGGCCGTCCTCGGGCTGGTCGTTCGGGTCGAGAGAGAAGGGCGGCCCGCGCGTCTCGCTCCCGTCGTCCTCCGGAGGCCGCTCGCGCTCCTCGTCCGCCTCGGATTTCGATGGCATCTGAATCGGCTGAAGGGCCGAGCCCGTTCGCTGTTGCCGCAGGGCGACTTCGCGAGCTCGGGTCGGCGCCAGGGCGCCGAGGCGCGGGGTCGGGCCGGGTGCCTGGGCTCCGCACCCGGGTGCTAGAATCAACTGTCGTGTCGGCTCGACTCACCCCATCACCGGCTCGATTCCGAGTCTCGTGCGAGTGTGCGACCCGGAAGATCGGCGACGAGACGATCGTCGTCCCCGTCCGGGCCCGGGCGGCCGACCTCGAGTCGATCTACACGCTGAACGAGGCGGGAAGTGCGATCTGGGCCCTCCTCGACGGGGAACGGAGCGTCGCCGAGATCGCAAAGGCGCTGTCGGACGAGTTCGAGGTCCCCGAGGGGGCGGCGCTCGAGGACGTGAACCGATTCCTCTCGACGCTCGCGGAGGCCGGGCTCGTCGAGCCCCTCCCGGGCGAAGGGCGGTGACGGGCCCGTGCCGGCCGACGCGACCCGGTCGGGGATGAGCCCGGCGATGGAGCTCGGCTCCTACTCGGCGTTCAGCACCCGCCTCCACGAGACGGTCCGGGCGCAGCGGCTCCCGGTGAACGTGACCGTCGAGGTGACGCGGCGCTGCCCGCTCGACTGTGCGCACTGCTACAACAACCTCCCGATGACGGACGGCGCGGCCCGCGACGCGGAGCTGACGACGGCCGAGCACCTCCGCCTCCTCGACGACCTCGCCGCCGCCGGCTGCCTCTGGCTCCTCTACACCGGCGGGGAGGTCTTCGCGCGGCGCGACTTCCTCGAGATCTACACCGAGGCGAAGCGGAAGGGCTTCATCGTCACGCTGTTCACGAACGGCACGATGATCACGCCCCGGATCGCCGACACGCTCGTCGAGTACCGGCCGTTCGCCGTCGAGATCACGCTCTACGGGCGGACGCGGGAGACATACGAGAGGCTCACCGGCGTCCCCGGCTCGTACGACCGCTGCCTCCGGGGCATCGCGATGCTGAAGGAGCGGGGGCTGCCGCTCACGGTGAAGACGGTCGCGGTCTCGCTCAACAGGCACGAGATCGGAGCGATGAAGGAGTTCGTCGAAGGGGAGCTCGGCGTCCCCTTCCGCTTCGACGCCATGATGACCCCGCGGATCGACTGCTCGCAGAGCCCGCTCGAGGTCCGCCTGACGCCGGAGGAGATCGTCGGCCTCGACCTCGCCGACGCGGCCCGCCGCGAGGAGTGGCGCGAGTTCTCCTGCCAGTTCGTCGGGCCCCAGCAGGCGCCCGGGCACGAGGACGAGGTCTATCACTGCGGTGGAGGCGTCAACTCCTTCTCGGTCGGCCCGACGGGGCTCATGAGCATCTGCGTCCTCTCTCACCGCGACACGTACGACCTCCGGAGCGGGTCGCTCGAGGAGGGATGGCGCGGTTTCCTCGCCCGCGTGAGGGAGAAGAAGATCACGCGCGTCACGAAGTGCACGGCGTGCCACCTCAAGAGCGTCTGCGGGATGTGCCCCGCGAACGCGGAGCTCGAGGCGGGCGACCCGGAAGCGCCCGTCGAGTTCCTCTGCCACGTGGCGCACCTCCGGGCGCATGCCCTGGGCTGGCCGATCGCGGCGCACGGCGAGTGTGCGTTCTGCCCCGGGGGGGCGAGCCACGCGGCGCTCCTCGAGGAGGCGGCGCGGCTTCGTGCCGGTTCGCCTCCGCCTCCTCCGCGGGTCTTCCTCCCCGTCCTCGCCGGAAGGCGCGCGGACGCCGAACTTCGCACTTGCAGCGGGGACCTTCCGGGATGACGATTCGAGACGGGAGATCAGAGATGGACGACACGAACGCGAACGGAGCGGGGACGCGGAAGGCGAGAAAGGCTTACGCGCCGCCGTCGGTCACGAAGGTCCCGCTCCGGCCGGAGGAGGCCGTCCTCGGCTTCTGCAAGAACAACGTCACTGCGGGGCCGCGCGGGGGCAACTGCAAGGCCATCGGGGTCTGCTCGACTGCAGGCAGCTGAGGCGCGGTACGTTCGTCCTCGAGGTCGCCGGGATCTCCGTCCGCGTCGTCCTCGCGTCGTCCTCGCTCCGGATTGCCCCCGGCGCGGCGTCGCGGGCCTTCGTCCGGCCTCCCGAGGCCCGGGAGAGTGACGCCGATGCGGTCCTGCGGGTCCTGGCGGGAGATCTTTCGCGTCTCGAGCCTGGCCGCCTCGTCTTCGACTCTGGGGGCGTGTGGCGGCTGTTCGTTCTCGAGGACGGGACGTCCTGTTTCCGGTTCTACGACGCTCGCTCCGGTGACCGGCCGTACAAGGCCCTGCTGCTCGAAGATGGAGCGGCCGAGGGCGAGGTCGTCCTCGACGCGGAGTCCCTCCCCGAATCGGGCACAGTCGACCCGCTCGAGTTCCCGCTCGACGAGCTCCTCTTCCTGACTCTCCTCGGCCGAAGCGGTGGCGCGGAGCTCCACGCGTGCGGTGTGAAGGCTCCGGACGGCCGCGGCTTCCTTTTCACGGGGCATTCCGGCGACGGCAAGACGACGATGGCCCGGCTCTGGGAGGCCGTCCCCGGCGCCATCGTCCTGAGCGACGACCGGATCGTCGTGAGGCCGGGGCTGGACGGGACCTGGGAGATGCACGGGACGCCGTGGCACGGCGAGGCGGAACTGGCGGCGAAAGCCCGCGCCGAGGTTGCCGGGGCCTTCGTGCTCG
>JBDIBE010000291.1:0-4664 GCA_039812785.1 Thermoanaerobaculia bacterium
GCATGCCTTCCTCTCCCCGTCCGGGCTCTTCCTCCACCCGGCCGGGAAGCTCGCGACCCCCGTGACGCTCACCGTCGAGCGCCCGAAGGAGTGGGCGAGGATCTCGACCGGCCTCGACGCGGTCGCGGGGCGAACCGGGACCTTCTCCGCCTCCGACTTCGACGTCCTCTACGACAGCCCGCTCCTCGTCGGCAACCAGGAGGTCCTCTCGTTCGACGTGGACGGCGTCCCGCACACGTTCGAGGGGAGCGGCCTCGGGTCGCTCGACCGCGCCCGCTTCGTCGCCGACCTGAAGGCCATGGTGACCGCCGCGGTCCGGCTCATGGGCGAGATCCCGTATCGCCGGTACGCCTTCATCTCGATCGGCCCCGGCGGCGGCGGCCTCGAGCACCTCAACTCGCAGCTCGTCACCTTCGACGCGGCGAAGATGGCCGATCCGGTCGAGTACGCGCGGACGATGCGCTTCCTCGCCCACGAGTACTTCCACCACTTCAACGTGAAGCGGATCCGCCCGGTCGCTCTCGGTCCCTTCGACTACGACCGCGAGAACCTGACGCGGATGCTCTGGTTCTCCGAGGGGGGAACCGTCTACTACGAGGACCTCCTCCTCGTCCGCGACGGCTTCTTCACGCCCGAGGAATACCTCCGGCGGCTCGCCTCCGGCCTCTCCTCGTACGAGGGCTCTCCCGGCCGGCGCTTCCAGTCGCCCGCGGAGGCGAGCTTCGACGCCTGGTTCGGCTACTTCGACCGGAGCGAGCACCTCCGGAACACGACCGTCTCCCCCTACGACGCCGGCCTCGCCGTCTCCTTCCTCCTCGACCTCGAGATCCGGCACGCGACGAGGAACCGTCGTTCCCTCGACGACGTGATGCGGGCGCTCTACCGGACGTACGCGAAGGAGAAGGGGCGCGGCTTCACCGACGCGGAGTTCCGCAGGACGTGCGAGGAGACGGCGGGAATGCCGCTTCCCGAGATCTTCGACCGCTACGTCGCGACGACGGCCCCGATCGACTGGCCGAAGTACCTCGGGTACGCCGGCCTCGAGCTGGAACCGGAGACGGACCCCGTCCCGGGCGACCTCGGCGCCGACCTCGAGGATCGCGGCGGGAAGGTCCTCGTCACGCGCGTCGGGATCGGCTCGGCGGCGTCGCTCGCCGGGCTCGCCTCGAGGGACGAGCTCCTCGCGGTCGACGATCTCCGCGGCGGCCTCGCCGGGCTCAGGGAGCGCTTCGCCGAGAGGAAGCCGGGCGAGCAGGTGAAGGTCCTCGTCGCCCGCGACGGGAAGGTCCGGTCGCTCGACGTCGTCCTCGGCCCGCCCGCAGCTCGCCCGCTCCGCTTCCGGCGCGTCACCGACCCGACGCCGCTCCAGACCGCGATCTTCGAAGGCTGGCTGAAGGGGACGACGTCCCCGAACTGAGGAGGATGCGATGGCGATTCACGTCGTCCGGCTCGGGACCCCGCGCGGAAAAGGAGAAGGGCTCCGCCTCGGGACGGTGCGTCGCCCCCCGAGGGGCGTCCCGAAGGCCGAGTTCGCCTCGCGCGACTTCTACGACGTCTGGCTGCCCGACCTCGCGCCGAGCGACGAGCTCGTGAAGCTCGCGCTCGCGGCCGCCGACGAGAAGGCCTGGAAGGCGTTCGAGCGGAAGTACCGCTCCGAGATGGCCGCGCACGGGCCCTCCCGCCTCCTCGACCTCCTCGCGGCCCTCTCGCACCAGACGAGCTTCGCCGTCGGCTGCTACTGCGCCGACGAGGCCCACTGCCACCGCTCGGTCCTCCGCAAGCTCCTCGCCGAGAGGGACGCCGAGATCGCGTAAGGCCCCTCCGGCACGGCCCGCGCCGCGAGGCGCCGACGGAAGCCGACGTGCCTCCGGCGCGTCGCCTCGACGAGCGGGCGCCACGCCGCGGCGACGAGGCGGTGCCGGATGAGGAAGGCCCAGAGCGGGTTCGCGCGCTTGTAGAGGAGCGACATCGCGAGGTACGGCGCGACGGCCCGCGGGTCGAGGGGCCTCCGCCGCCAGATCGACCCGGCGGAGAAGAGGGTTTCGTAGCACCACGCGTAGCCCCCGGCGAGCTGCTCCGGGGTCATCCGCGCCGGACGGAAGACGACGTGAGACGTGTCGTAGAGGGACCAGTCGCGGTGGAGGAGGCGCCCCTCGGCCTCCATCCGGCGGAAGAGAGGCGTCCCGGGGTAGGGCGTCAGGACGTGGAACGTCGCGCACTCGAGCCGGTTCGCCTCGATCCAGGAGACGGTGCGGTCGAAGACGTCGGGGCCGTCGTGGTCGAAGCCGAGGACGAAGCTCCCGTTCACCTGGATCCCGTTGTCGTGGAGGAGCGCGACGCGGCGCGCGTAGTCGGCCGCGGGCGGCGTCCTCTTCCGCGCGTCGGCGAGGTTCGGGTCGGAGAGCGACTCGAAGCCGACGAAGACCCCGGTGCAGCCCGCGAGCGCCATCTCGCGGACGAGGCGCGGGTCGTCCGTGACGTCGATCGAGACGGCCGCGCTCCAGATCCGCTCGAGCGGCGCGAGGGCCCGGCAGAGGCGGCGGAGGTGCTCGCGATCCGAGCCGAGGTTGTTGTCGAGGAAGACGGCGTAAGGCTCCCCTGTCGCGAGCCACTCCGCGACGACCTGGTCCGGCTCCTTCACGCTCCACGGCATCCGCACGCCCTTCGTCGAGAGCCAGCAGAAGTCGCAGCGGTTGTGGCAGCCGCGCGTCGCCATCAGGCTCGCGGTCGTCAGGAACGACTCCCGCGGCACGAGGTCGCGGCGCGGCGGCGGCGCGTCGCGGTACGGCGCCGTGAAGTCGGCCCGGTAGAGCGGCTCGAGGCGGCCGCGCCCGGCGTCGGCGAGGATGCGCGGCCAGAGGGGGACGCCGTCGCCGAGGGCGAGGGCGTCGGCGTGCGGAGCGGCCTCCTCCGGGCAGGCCGTCACGTGCAGGCCTCCGAGGACGACGAGAGCGCCCCTCTCCCGGTACCAGCGCGCGAGCTCGTACGCGCGTTCCGCGAACGTCAGGTGGACCGTGATGCCGACGACGGACGGGAACGGATCGTGCGGCGGCGGACCCTGGAGGAGGTTCTCGTCCCAGGTCGTGACGTCCCACCCCTCGGGCGTTGCGGACGCCACGCTCGTCAGCGCGAGCGTCGGCGTCAGGACGTGCTTGCCGAAGCTCGCGTGCGGGTCTTTCGGGTAGAAGGGGTTCAGGAGAAGGACGCGGCGCGGCGCCGGCGGGCCGGGACGAAGGTCCGGGTCGAGGCGCGGAGCGACGCGCAGCTCACGCGGCGTGGTGGGCGGCATTTCGCTCTCCGTTCTCCGGCAGCGCGCCGAAGCGGCGCTCGCGACCGGCGTACCAGGCAAGGGCGGCGTCGAGGTCGGCGGCCTCGGCGTCGGGCCAGAGGCGGTCGAGGAAGAAGAGCTCGGCGTAGGCGATCTCCCAGAGGAGGAAGTCGCTCACGCGCCGCTCGCCTCCCGTCCGGACGAGGAGGTCGACCACCGGCGCGCCGCCGTGCCCCGTCCGGCCGAGCGCGTCGAGGAGCGCATCGCGCGTCGGCGGGACGCCCGGGGGAAGCGCCGCGACCGCCGCGAGGATCGCGTCGCGCCCCGAGTAGTCGACGGCGATCCGGAGCTCCATCCCCTCGCCCGTCGCCGTGAACGTCTCTGCCGCCCCGATCGCGGCGACGAGGCCCGGGGCGAGCCGGTCCCGCCGGCCGATCACCTTCAGGCGGACGCCGTTCTCCGCGCAGCGGCGCGCCTCGCCCGCGAGATACCGCTCGAAGAGGCCCATGAGCGCGGCGACCTCGGCGGCCGGGCGCCGCCAGTTGTCGGACGAGAAGGCGTAGAGGGTCAGCGTTCCGATGCCCCGGCGCCTCGCCGCCTCGACGAGGCGTCGGACCGCCTTCGCCCCCTCCCGGTGCCCGACGGCGCGCGGCAGGCCGCGCCGGGTCGCCCAGCGCCCGTTGCCGTCCATGACGATCGCCACGTGGAGCGGCGTCGCTCCGTCGTTCGCCTTCGGCCGATTCGCGTCCGTGTCCATGAGGACTCCCTTCCGAAAATGACTCTGTATTACAAAGCAAAAGACCGCAGGACCGCCTCGTCGAGCATCGGGAGCCTCAGGCCGGGTTCCAGCCGGCCTTGAGCGGCGAGCCGGGCGCGGCGTCCTCGAGGGCGCGGGCCTTCTTCGCGTCCTTCAGGACCTTCTCGAGCTCGGCGAGGTAGTCGAGGAAGCGCTTCCGCCCCTCGGCGCTGAGCCGCACGAGCGTCTGCGGCCGCCGCCCCTCGAACCTCTTCCAGACCTCCACGAGGCCCGCCTCGAGGAGCACCTCGAGGTGGCGGTTCAGGTTGCCGTCGGTCAGCGCGCAGAGGCGCTTGAGGTCGCCGAAGAGGAGCCCCTCGGGGCGCGTGGCGAGCGACGTCAGGATGCCGAGGCGCGCCTTCTCGTGGAGGACCCGGTCGAGCCCCCCGTAGGCGAAGCGCCCTTCATTCGCCTCGCCTGTCACCGCTCCTCCCTCGGGACGTCGAGGTGGAGGACGACCGCGGCGCCGAGGAGGCCGACGCCGAAGACGGCCCCGTGGGCGAGGCCGAGGCCCGCGAGGGTCGCGGGCGGGAAGACGAGGAGAGCCGTGCCGGCAACGACGAACCAGAGCGCCACCCACCCGGTGGCGCGGGCGAGGTA
>JBDIBE010000292.1:0-4650 GCA_039812785.1 Thermoanaerobaculia bacterium
GCGGGGGCCGTGGCGGGAGCGGCGGGCACGGCGTTCGCGGGCGCGGGGGCGGCCGGGACGGCCGGCGCGGCCTTGACCGGCTGGTTCCCGAGCGCCTTGAGGACCGACGACTTCGGCCGGGCCTGCAGCAGCGAGATCGCGACCGCGAGGACCGAGAACGCGACGAACGACCAGGTCGTCACCTTCTCGAGGACGGTCGTCGCGCCGCGCGCGCCGAAGGTCGTCTGCGAGGACGAGGCGCCGAAGGCGCTCGCCACGTCGGCGCCCTTCCCCTGCTGGAGGAGGACGACGAGGATCAGGAAGACGCAGACGACGACGTAGATCGGGACGAGGACGTAAAGCATGCGCGAGTCTCCGGCCCGCCGCCCGGAGGCGAAACGGGCCGGTGAGGATACCCCACCGGCCCGAAAAGGCCAAAACGGGCCCCGGAGGGGTCAGGCGCCGGCGGCGACGGCGAGGGCGGCGAAGTCGGCCGGGACGAGGGAGGCCCCGCCGACGAGGCCGCCGTCGATGTCCGCCTTGACGAAAAGCTCTTTCGCGTTCGCCGGCGTGACGGAGCCCCCGTAGAGGATCCGCGTGCCGGCTGCGGCCGCGGCGCCGAAGCGGTCGGCGAGGCGGGCCCGGAGGAAGGCGTGGGCCTCGGCCGCCATCTCGGGCGTCGCGGCCCTCCCCGTCCCGATCGCCCAGACGGGCTCGTAGGCGAGGACGAGCCCGGGCGGGAGGGCTTCGCCGAAGGCGTCGAGCGCGGTCATCTGCGCCGCGAGGACGGCCTCCGTCCGGCCGCCGTCGCGCTCCTCGAGCGTCTCCCCGACGCAGTAGACGGGCGTCAGGCCCGCGTCCGCAAGGCGCTTCATCTTCCGCGTGAAGTCGGCCTCCGTCTCCTTCCGGTCGCGTCGCCGCTCGCTGTGGCCGACGAGGACCATCGCCACGCCGCAGTCGGCGAGCATCGCGACGGAGACCTCGCCGGTGTGGGCCCCCTTCGGCTCGACGTGGACGTCCTGGGCGGCGAGCTTCACGCGCGTCGGCAGGAGGTGCCGGCCGACCCGCTCGAGCGCCGGGAAGGCGGGGGCGATCGCGAGCTCGACCCGCTCCGGGAGAGCGGGGAGGCGCGAGAGGAAGTCGTCGCAGAAGACGGCCGCCTCGGACGGGGTCTTGTTCATCTTCCAGTTCGCGACGACGAGCGGGGTGCGCGAGGGGTGCATCGGGCCTCCGTGCGGCGGGGCCGGCTCGCGCCGGCCCCGCGGTTCTCTCGTGAAGGAGGGGGCTCGGGCTAGAGGAGCGCCTCGACGCCCGGCAGCTTCTTGCCGCTGACGAGGTCGAGCGAGGCGCCGCCGCCGGTCGAGACGTGGGAGATCTTCGGGCCGAGGCCCGCCTCGTTGATCGCCTCGACGCTCTCGCCGCCGCCGACGACGGTGAAGGCGCCCGAGTCGGCCATCAGCTGCGCGACGCCGCGCGTCCCGGCGTCGAACGGCTTCGTCTCGAAGACCCCCATCGGGCCGTTCCAGAAGATCGTCTTCGCGCCCCTCGTCATCCTCTCGAACATCTCGAGCGTCTTCGGGCCGATGTCGAGCGCCGCCTGGCCGTCGGGAATGGCGTTCATCGCGACCGCCTTCGCCTGCCCCGCCGCCTCGAGCGACGGCGCGACGAGGAAGTCGGACGGGAGGACGAGGTTCACGCCCCGCTCCTTGCAGCGGTCGATGACCTTCCGCGCGATCGGGACCCCCTCGGGCTCGAGGAGCGACTTCCCGACCCCGAGGCCGAGCGCGACGACGAAGTGGTTCGCCATCCCGCCGCCGATCAGCAGCGTGTCGGCCCGCTCGACGAGCGCCTCGAGCGCGGCGATCTTCCCGAGGATCTTGGCGCCGCCGAGGATGCCGACGAAGGGCCTCGCGATGTCGTCGACGACCCGGCCGAGGGCGTTCAGCTCCTTCTCCATCAGGAGGCCGACGCCGCGGGCGTCGGGGGCGAAGTGCGCGGCCATCCCCGCCGTCGAGGCGTGGGCGCGGTGCGCGGTGCCGAAGGCGTCGTTCACGTAGACCTCGGCGAGCGAGGCGAGCGCCTTCGCCAGCCCTGGGTCGTTCCCCTCCTCGCCCGCGTGGAAGCGGGTGTTCTCCAGGACGAGGACGCCGCCGTCGGCGAGGGCCTTCGCGGCCGTCTCGGCCGCCTCGCCGACGCAGTCGGCGGCGAATGCGACGGGCGCGCCGAGGAGCGCCTCGAGCTTCTTCGCCACCGGCGCGAGGGAGTACTTCGGGTCGGGCGTCCCCTTCGCCTTGCCGAGGTGGGAGGCGAGGATCAGCCGCGCCCCCTTCTCGCGGGCGAGGCGGATCGTCGGCAGGGCCTCGGTGATCCGCGTGTCGTCCTTCACGACCCCGTCCTTGATCGGGACGTTGAAGTCGACGCGGAGAAAGACGCGGCGGCCGGAGAGCGCGAGGTCCCGGATGCTGCGGGGAAGAGTGGCCATCGAAAGCCTCCTCGGGTCCGTCGTCTTGGGACAGAGCCGGGACGGACCGGCATCGCTGGCGGAGATTCGATTCTATAGTCGGCGCGTGACGAGCACGCCTCTCCGGACGCGCGTCCTCCCGATCGACGCCGCGCCCGGCCGCCTCCGCCTCCTCGACCAGCGCCGCCTCCCCCGGGAGGAGGCGTGGCTCGCTCCCGCCTCCGCCGCCGAGACCGCGGAAGCGATCCGCTCCCTCGCCGTCCGGGGCGCCCCCCTCATCGGCGTCGCGGCGGCCTGGGGGCTCGCCGTCGAGGCGCGGCGGCTCGCCGCGGCGGGCGCGCCCGCCGCGTTCGAAGGGGCGTGGGAGGAGTCCGCCGACCGCCTCGCCGCGGCCCGCCCTACCGCCGTGAACCTCCGCTTCGCCGTCGAAAGGATGCGGACCGCGTTCCGGGCCTCGTCCGGGCGGCCGGCCCCGGAGCGCGTCGCTCTCCTCGAGGCGGAGGCGGCGCGCTTCGAGGCCGAGGATCGGGAGGCCTGCGCCACGATGGGGCGGCACGGGGCCGCCTGGATCGCCTCCCGGCTCGGCGGCGACGGCAGGGCCCCGCTCCGCGTCCTGACCCACTGCAACGCCGGGGCCCTCGCGACGGCCGGCGTCGGGACGGCGCTCGGCGTCGTCCGGGCGCTCGCGGCGGAGCGGCCCGTCGCCGTCTTCGCCGACGAGACCCGCCCCTTCTGGCAGGGGGCGCGCCTGACCGCCTGGGAGCTCGCGAAGGACGGGATCGACGTGACGATCCTCCCCGACGTCGCCGCGGCCTCCGTCATCGCCGCGGGGAAGGTCTCCGTCGCCGTCGTCGGCGCCGACCGGATCGCGGCCAACG
This sequence comes from Thermoanaerobaculia bacterium, assembly GCA_039812785.1. Lineage (GTDB taxonomy): Bacteria > Acidobacteriota > Thermoanaerobaculia > UBA5066 > UBA5066 > UBA5066. The sequence continues at coordinate 3,319 of JBDIBE010000292.1, forward strand.
GCGACGTCGCCAACAAGGTCGGCACCTACGGCGTCGCCCTCGCCTGCCGGGCGCACGGCGTCCCCTTCGTCGTCGCGGCCCCGCGGACGACGCTCGACCCCGCCTGCCCCTCGGGGCGCGACATCCCGATCGAGTGGCGCGACGGCGCCGAGGTCCTCCTCCTCGACCCGTCGGGCGAGAGCCCGCTCTCCGTCGCGCCCGACGGCGTCCCGGCGCTCTATCCCGCGTTCGACGTCACCCCCGCGGCCCTCGTCGACGCGATCGTGACCGAGGCCGGCGTCTCGACGCCGCCCCACGCCGAAGGGCTCGCGAGGCTCCTCGCCCTCCCGTGAAGTACGTCCTCGGCCTCGAGACCTCCTGCGACGAGACCTCGGTCGCCCTCCTCCGGGAGGACGGCTCGATCGCCGCGTCCGTCGTCTCGTCGCAGATCGACATGCACCGCCGCTACGGCGGCGTCGTCCCCGAGATCGCGGCCCGGGCGCACCTGACGAACCTCCCGCCCCTCCTCGACGAGGCGCTCGAGCGGGCCGGCGCCCGGCTCGAGGAGGTCGGCCTCGTCGTCGCGACGGCCGGCCCGGGCCTCGTCGGCGCCCTCCTCGTCGGCCTCGCGGAGGGGCGCGGACTCGCCCTCGGCCTCGGCGTCCCGTTCGTCCCGGGGCACCACATCGAGGGGCACGCCCTCTCCCCGTTCCTCGACCTCGAGGGCGGGCCCGCGCGGGCCGTCCCGCCGCGCTTCGCGGCGCTCGTCGTCTCGGGAGGGCACTCGCACGTCTTCTCCTTCGCGCCGGAGGGGGTCGCGGTCCTCGCGCGGACGCGCGACGACGCCGCGGGCGAGGCCTACGACAAGGTCGCGAAGATGGCCGGCCTCGGCTACCCGGGCGGGCCGGTCGTCGATCGCCTCGCGCGGAGCGGCCGGGTCGTCGAGCCGTTCGCCGTCCCCCGTTTCAAGGGCGGCTCCTGCGACCTCTCCTTCTCGGGCCTCAAGACGGCGGTCCGGGACCGGCTCGCCGCCCTCGGCTTCTCGCCGAACACGGGGGTCGCGCTCCGCGGGCCGGCGCTCCCCGAGGACGAGGCCCCGCCGGCCCTCCGCCACCTCCTCGCCGCCTTCCAGGAGGCCGTCGTCGCGCAGATCGAGGACCGGGTCGACCGGCTCCACGCGGCGGAGCGCTTCCCGCTCCTGACCGTCTCCGGGGGCGTTGCGGCGAACTCGCTCCTCCGGGAACGGCTCGCGGCGTGGGGGAAACGGCGCGGCGTCGAGGTCCTCCTCGCCCCGCGGGCGCTCACCTCCGACAACGCGGCGATGGTCGCGTTCGCCGGGCTCCTCCGGCACCG
>JBDIBE010000293.1:0-4648 GCA_039812785.1 Thermoanaerobaculia bacterium
GAAGACCTTCGCCGCCTTCATCTCGGCGAGGGGCACGGGCCGCTTCAGCGCCTTCCCGGCCTTCACGTCGACGACCGTCCCCTTCGGGTCGGCCGGGTCGGGGCGCGGCGCGGCCGCGACCGCGGCGCGGCCGACGGCGGCCTTCACGTCGCCCGTGTGGTAGACGACGAGGCGGTCCCCCTTCTTCATCGCGCGGAGGTGGATCCGCGCCTGCGCGTTCGCGACGCCGTCCCACGTCGCGGCCTTGTCGCGGGCGAGGTCCTCGAACGAGTACTCCGACGGCTCGGTCTTGAGGAGCCAGTCCATCAGGCCGGGATGATAGTCGCGGCGGCCCTCGCCTCGGCGAGCCGCGACTGCCGACGCCCGAGCCACGCCGAGAGGAGCGCCCAGCCGACGGCGATCGGGAGGAAGAGGCCGGCGAGCGTCGCGCCCAGGGCCCCGAGCGCGCGGAGCCCCTTGTCGGCGAAGGCGCCGACGACGTCGCCGAAGCGGTAGACGAAGGTGTCGACGAAGCTCTTGGCCGCGTATTTCTCCTCGCGCGGGAGGACGGTGAAGAGGACCTCGCGCGCCGGGCGGAAGAGGGCGAAGTTGCCGGCGCGGCGCGTCACCATGACGAGGACGAGGACGCCCGTCGTCGGCGAGACGGCGAGCGCGGCGAAGCCCGCCATCGTCACGACCGGCAGCGCGACGAGCGTCCCTCCGACGCCGAGGGCCCTCACGATCCGCCCCGCGAGGAAGAGCTGCGTGAAGGCGGAGAGGATGTTCACCCAGAGGTCGATCCTCGCGAAGAACGCCGTCCGCGCCGCGGAGTCGGAAAGGGCGGCCTTCACGATCCGCGCCTGCTCGAAGTAGAGGAACGTCGAGCTGACGGAGAAGAGGAGGAGGAAGAGGGAGATCCCGAGGAGGTAACCGGAGCGCGAGACGGTCGAGAGCCCCGCGAGCGCGCCGCTCCCGGGCGGCACCCCCTCGGGCTCGGCGCCCGGCCCGGCGGCGCGCGAGACGTCGTCGACCCGGAAGTGGCGGACGAGGGCCCGGACGCAGAAGACCGCCCCCTCGAGGAGGAGCGCGGCGAGGAGGATGAGGTTCGTCGGGCCGAGCGGCTTCGCGAGGGCCGAGGTGAGCGCCGCGCCCGCGACGGCGCCGAGCGTCCCGCCCACCGCCACGAAGCCGAAGAGGCGCTTGCCCTGCTCGGGGCGGAAGAGGTCGGCGAGGAAGCCCCAGAAGACGGAGACGGCGAAGAGGTTGAAGACGCTCGCCCAGACGAAGAAGGCCTGCGCGACGGCGAGGTGCCACGCGGCGGGGGCGAAGGAGAGGAGCGCCCAGAAGACGACGAGCGTCCCGAGGAGGACGCGGTAGACGACCGGGACGAAGACCTTGCGCGTCAGCCGCGTGACGAGCTCGGAGAAGAGCGGGTTGAGCGCGGCGGTGCCGAGGAGCGTCCCGACGAAGAGCCAGGAGAGGGCGTCCTCGCTGCCGCGGACGCCGAACTCGTCGCGCAGCGGGCGGATGACGTAGTAGCTCGCGAGGAGGAGGAAGAAGTAGGCCGTCGCCCAGCCGAGGGCGGGACCCTCTCCCTCGCGCACCTCGACGGCGCGCCCGAGGAGCTCGCGCAGCCGCGCCACGTCAGCCCTTCGCCTTCCTCTCGCGGACGGCGGCGAGGGCCGCCGCCTCGCGCTCGGGCGAAAGGCCCGCCTTCGGCTTTCCGCGCCGCTCCTCGGGGAGCGTCTTCCACCAGGCGAGCGTGTCGCGCGCCGTCTCGACGAGCGGGCGGAACGCCAACCCCTCGCCGACGGCCTTCCCGTTGTTCACGCGGCGCGACCCGGCCGTCTCGCCCGTCGGCGGGATCCAGCACGGCATGTCGCTCCAAGGGGCGATCTTCAGCTCCTCCAGCGTCTTCGCGTCGACCCAGGTGAACGTCGCGTTCGAGCCCGCGGCCTCGCGGCAGGCGGCGAGCATCGGCCCGAACGTCAGCGGCTCCTTCGGGCCGGTCGCGTTGTAGACGCCGGTCCGCCCCCTGCCGGCCATCGCGATCGTCCACGACGCGAGGTCGCGGACGTCGACGAACTGGACGGGGTCGCCGGGCGTGCCGGGAGCGAGGACCTCGCCCCCGCGGGCGACGCGGACGGGCCAGTAGGTGAAGCGGTCGCTCGTGTCGCCCGGCCCGATGATGAGCCCGGGACGGATGACCAGGGCCTTCCCCGGCATCTCCTTCTCGGCGGCCTCCTCGCAGAGCGCCTTCAGCGCCCCGTAGTTCGCGCCGGTGACCTTGTCCGCGTCGGGCTGGTCCGTCTTCGCGACGGGGGAGCGCTCGTCGATCCCCGGCTTCGAGGTGTCGCCGTAGACCGAGATCGTCGAGACGAAGACGTAGAGGCCGACGCTCTTCGACAGGAGCTTCGCCGAGGCGGCGACGTCCTTCGGGAAATACCCCGAGGTGTCGATCACCGCGTCCCAGGTGCGCCCTTCCAGCGCCTTCAGGTCGTTACGGCGGTCGCCGCGCAGCTTCTCGACGTCGGGGAAGAGCTGCGGGTTCGTCTTCCCGCGGTTGAAGAGGGTCACGGTGTACCCGGCGTGCCGGGCCGCCTCGACGAGCTCGGGGCCGAGGAAGGCCGTCCCGCCGAGGATGAGGAGCGTCTTCCCCGGCTTCTTCTCCTGGCCGAAGGCCGTGAGGCCCGTGCCGGCGAGGCCGAGCGCGGCGCCCGCCGCCGCTCCCGCGCCGATGAAGTCCCTTCTCGTGAATCCCCGGGCGTCTCGGGCCATCGTCGTCCTCCTCCGAGGCGGATCGTTCGGCGCGAGCCCCGGGCGGGGCGTGCGTCCCGGCCACCGGGGAGAGGTACGGGAGGCGCGGCCGGCGGGTTTCCGGGCGCGGTCAGCGCGTCTCGCGGAGGAGCTCGGCCACGGGCCGGCGCGCGAGGCTGAGAGCCGGGACGACCCCGGCGGCGAGGGCGAGGGCCATCGACGCGGCGGCTGCGAGGAGGAGCGCCGGCGCGTCGGGGACGAGGAGGCCTCCCATTCCCGCGTACTGCGTTCGGTCGAGGGCGGCCCCGATGACGCGTGCGAACGCCGACATGACGGCTCCGCCGAGGACCGCCCCGGCGAGCCCGTAGACGGCCGCCTCGCCGAGGAGGAAGCCGGCGATCGCCCGCCGTCGGAAGCCGAGGACGCGGAGGACGGCAGCCTCCCCCCGGCGCTCGCGGGCGCTCATCGCGAGGCTGTTCGCCGTGACGAGGAGGAGCGCGAAGGCGGTCGCGAGGCCGACGCTCCCGAGGAGCGCCTGCACGTTCCCGAGCATCTCGAGGAACTGGAGCTGCCATTGCCGCTCGGTCATGGCGCGGGCCGGGACGGGCGCGTTCTCGAGGTCCGCGGCGAGCGCCGCCGTGATCCGGTCGACGTCCCCCCGCGCCCGGGCGAGGACCCAGAACATGTTCGTCCGGCCCTCGTCGCCGTTGACCTGCGAGAAGTACTTCCGGTGGAGGTAGAGCCCCGCGTCGAGGCGGTAGCCCATGACGGCCCGGATCGTCGTCTCGAGGGAGCCGCCCCTGACGGGCGCCTTCAGGACGACCCGGTCCCCGACCTTCCAGCCGAGCTTTTCCGCGAGGAGCGGCCCGACGAGGGCGCCGGTCGGGTCGTCGATCCAGGCCTTCGCCTGTTGCGGAGGGACGCAGGCCTCCATGTAGACCCGCAGCATCGGCGCGGCCGGGGCCGCCTGGATGGGGACCTGGTTCTCGGGGCGGGCGTCCCGGTAGTAGCCGACGACGAAGTCGAACGGGACGACCGTCTCGACCCCCGGCACGGCCTCGATCTTCGAGAGGTACGCCATCGGAAGCTTGTCGAAGAACGAGCTCTTCGCGGTGACGATGAGCCGCTGCGCCATGTGGGGCGACCACTCCTTCTGGAGGGCCGCCGAAAGAAGCCAGAGGAAGCCGAGGAGGCCGATCGAGAACGCGAAGGCTCCCGCCGTGAGCACGGTCCGGAGGGGTCGCGCCCTGAGGTGGCGGAGGACGTAGCCGGCGAAGGTCAACGATTCCCTTTACGAAGGCGAACGGGGCAAGTTCTCCCCGAGCCCGGCGTCGCCGAGTCGATTCGCTATCATCGCCGTCCGCGAACGATGATCCTTCCCCTCCTCCTCCTCGGCCTCCCGGCGATCCTCGCCGCGCCGCCCGTCTCCCTCGAGGCCTCGCCGCTCCGTGTGACGGAGATGGCGGTCTGCCGCGACGTCGTCGACCGGGGCTGCGACAGCGAGGGGAGGGCCTTCGGCCCCGACGTGGAGAACGTCGCCTTCCTGACGAAGGTCGAAGGGGCGACGGGCGAGGCGTTCGTCTTTCACGTCTGGTCGTTCGAGGGAAAGGAGGTCCGCCGTTCGCGCCTGCCGGTGAAGGCCTCGCCCTACCGGACGTGGTCCCTGAAGCGGGTGAAGGGGCAGCCGGGGCGCTGGCGCGTCGAGGTGCTCGACCCGATCGGGCGCTCGCTCGGCGTCCTCGACTTCACGGTCCACCCGCCGAAGATCGACTAAAAGGGCGCCCCGTCCCTTGACGCCCCCGTCCGGGCGCGGTTAGCGTGGCCGGGGATCCCGGGAGGCTAGCTCAGCGGTAGAGCGCCTGCTTTACACGCAGGTGGTCGGGGGTTCGATCCCCTCGCCTCCCACCATCCG
>JBDIBE010000294.1:0-4645 GCA_039812785.1 Thermoanaerobaculia bacterium
TGGATCGAGGACATCCTCCGCGACGCGGAGAAGGCCGCGAAGAAGGGCGCGAAGAAGGCGAAGAAGGCGAGGTAGCCGGCGGGGACGGACGCTCGCGTCCGTCCCCGCCCGCGTCCCGTCAGCCCGGGATGGAGCGCCGCGCGAGCGCGAGGGCGCCGGCCGCGGCGACGAGGCCTGCGAGCGCCGCGAGGCCCGGGCCGCCGAGGGCAGGGACGTCCGTCGTGCCGACGACCGCGAGGGAGAGCGGCGCCGAGGTGGAGCCGGCGGACACGCCTGCTCCCGTGTAGACGGCGGTCAGGACATGGGTCCCCGGGAGCGCGGCGGGAATCGTGCACGTCGCGACGCCCCCGGCGAGCGGGACGGCCGCGCAACCTGCGATCGGGCTCGCGCCGTCCAGGAACTGGACCGTCCCCTCCGTGCCGGGCGACGGGGAGACGGTCGCCGTGAGGGTCACGGGAACGCCGGGGCTCGCCGGGTTCGGGCTGGCGGTGAGCGTCGTCGTCGTCGGAACGAGGGGCGCCGAGACGGCCGACACCGTCGGCTCGGGGCTCGCGAGCTTGCGGGCGTAGAACTCGAAGTCGGAGTAGCCGTAGTGCATTCCGCCCAGCGAGTTCGTCGGGAAGGTGTCCTTCGTGCAGGAGTTGCAGTACCTCATGTCGAGGAAGGTCAGGAAGCTGTCGACCGTCGGGCTGGCCCCGAAGTAGTAGCCGTCGGATGCGCCCTGGTACATCTCGAGGAGGTACTCGTGGCCGGCGTCGAGCCAGACGGGGGCCGGCAGCGACGCGTAGGAGTACTGCGCCGCGGGCCCGGATACCTGGATCTGCTGGAGGACCGCCTGGGAGGAGCCGTCGAAGAGCGTCACGTACCGCGTGCTGCCGTTCGGCTCGTTCTTGCCGAACTGGGTCACGAGGATCGGCACGCTCGACGTGAAGCGGAAGCCGCGCTGGGAATTCGTCACGCCCCCCGTGTTCGCGCCGGAGACCTGGTTCGTGGCCGACCGCGGCCCGTCGAAGACGGAGAGCGCGCTGACGGGGGTCGCCGAGGCGTTCCCGAAGTAGACGTAGACCGTCGACGCGGTCGAGGCGGGGAGTGAGGGGACGGCCACCCAGACGACCGTGGAGGCCGTGTCGATTCCGCTCTCGATCCAGTACGGGTAGAAGGAGCTCCCGGCGAGGTCGGGGCCGAAGCGGAGGTCGCCGGCATCCGCCCGCATCTGGCCGGCGGCGATCGGAGTCGCCGTATCGAGGACGACGCGGACCTGGTACGCGGTCAGCGTAGCGCCGGAGCCCTCCGTCACCGTGAAATGGCGGACCTGGCTCCAGCCGGCGGGCTGGGCGTTCGCGGCGGCGGGCAGAATGCCCAGCGCAAGCGCGGCGACGATGGCGACACGGCGGAATGTCATCGAGTCGTTCCTCCTCCCCCGGCCACGCGTCCCTCGTTCGCGCAGGGGTCCCCTCTCGTGGCGGTCGGGTCGAGACGAAGTCTCCCCGATGACGGGCGCGAAGTCGAGGCGTTCCCGCGCGGTCAGCCCGCCCGGACGGCCGCCGCCGCCTTCCGCACCCACTCCCCGGTGGCGTCCCTCAGCTCGTAGTCGGCCTCGTAGCTCCGGCCCTTCCGCGCGACGTGGTCGACTCCCTCGAGGAGCGCCTGGAACTCCTCCTCGCTGACGGTCGGCGAGAGGCTGATCCGCACCCAGCCCGGCTTCTCGCCGATGTGCCCCTCGTCGAGGCGTCCGCGGATCGCCGCGGAATGCTCCTCGTCGATGTGGAGGAGGAGGTGCCCGTAGGGGCCGGCGCACATGCAGCCGGCGCGGACCTGGATGCCGAAGAGGTCGTTCAGGAGCGTCGCCGCGAGGTTGTGGTGGAGGTCGCGGAAGATGACGGAGAGGACGGCGAGCCGCTTCGTCTCGAGGTTCCCCAGGATGAAGAGGTCGTCGCGGCCGCGCCATTCCGCGAGGGCGCGCGCGAGGTAGTCCTGCTCGGTCCGCTCGATCCGCGGGACGCCGACGGCGGCCTTCAGGTCGAACGCGAGGCCGGCCTGGATCGACTGGACGATCGGCGGCGTCCCGCCCGTCTCGCGGAACTCGATCGCGGAGAGGTAGCGGTGGTCCCACGGCGACGTGTAGAGGACCGTCCCGCCCCCCGGCTCGGCCGGGACGCGGTTCGTGAAGAGCCTCCGGTCGGCGACGAGGAGGCCGGGCGTCCGCGGGCCGCCGAGGAACTTGTGGACGGAGAAGAAGATCGCGTCGAGCCGCCCGTCGGGGTCGCCCGCCGGGTTCATGTCGATGTCGACATAGGGGCCCGCGGCGGCGTAGTCGAAGAAGGCGAGCGCGCCGTGCCGGTGGAGGACGCGCGCGAGCGCGTGGACGTCGTTCAGGATGCCGGTGACGTTCGAGGCGGCGCTGAAGGTCCCGATCTTCCAGGGGCGGTGCTTCCACTGCGCGAGCTTGGCGTCGAGGTCCTCGACGGAGATCCGCCCCGCGGCGTCGAAGTCGACGTAGACGGTGTCGCCGATCGTCTCGCGCCAGGCGATGTCGTTCGAGTGGTGCTCCATCATCGAGCGGAAGATGACGGGGCGGGCGTCGTCGGGGACGTGCCGCTTCAGGCCGTGCCGCTCCTCGAGCTGGTCGGGGATCCGGAGGCCGAGGACGTAGATGAGCCGGTTGATCGCCCCCGTCGAGCCCGAGCCGACGGGGATGAGGACGTCCTCCCGCGAGGCGCCGACGTAGGCGGCGATCCGCGCGAAGGCGTTCTCGTAGTAGCGCGTCATGAGCCGCCCGGTGTGGTTGCTCTCCGTGTGGGTGTTCGCCATGAAGGGGAGCACCTTCTCGGCGAGCTCTTCCTCGACGTCGGCGTGGAAGCGGCCCGAGGCGATGAAGTCGAAGTAGCGGAGCGGCCTCTCCCCGTAGGGCGTCGGGATCGTCGCGGAGGCGCCGAGGACGCGGCGGCGGAGGCGGTCGAGGAAGGCCTTCTCTTCGACCTCGGAGGCGGTCGCGACGGGCGTGCGCGGGGCGTGCGAAGAGGCGTCGACGAGGCGGGCGATGTCGCTCATGGGGCTCCCCGGGGCGGGCCTCGGGGGCGCCGCGCCAGCCGGGGAGAATAGCGGAAAGGCGCGCCCCGCGCCGCCCGCGGGGCTACCGAGGCGCCCAGCTCGCGAACGGGGCGAACGGCAGGTTGCGCGCGACGAGGAAGAAGGCGAGGAGCGCGTAGACGAGGAGCTGGAGCGCGAGCGGCGGCCGCGGCAGCGGCTTCTCCGGGACGAGCGCGGCGCGGAGCGCGAGGGCGAGGAAGACCGGGATCGCCGCGACGGCGAGGACGTTCAGCCGGACGGCCGCGGCGAGGTCGCCGTGGACGATCGCGTGGAGCGCCCGGCCCGTCCCGCAGCCGGGGCAGAAGAGCCCCGTGGCGAGCCGGAACGGGCAACGGGGCGCGAACCACGCGGTCCGTGGATCGACGACGGCGAGCACCGCGAGCACGGCGGCGAAGGCCCCGAGGGCGAGCAGCGCCTGCGCGCGACGTCCCCGGAGCGCCTCGCCGAGGCGCTTCACGCTCCGGCTACTTCCGGACGAGGTCGTTCCCGTTCGCGTCCTTCAGCCTCCCCGTCGCGATGAGGATGACGTCGATGATCCCCCAGATCCCGAGCCCGCCGCAGGTGAGGAGCTTCAGGATCCCGAGGCCCGTGTAGCCGAGGTAGAAGCGGTCGACTCCGAGGCCGCCAGGAAGATCGACAGGAGAAGAGCCGTCATCCAGTCCTTCTGGGGCATGTGGTCCTCCCTATGCGTTGTCCGCTGGCTGGGTTGGCCGGGAGGATATGCGAGGACGGGCCCGGATCGGCGGCGGGTCGGGGCCCGCGACCCCCGGGCGTGACGCCCGTCACGGCGGGCCTCGGCGAAATCGAGCGGCCCCGGCGCCTTTGGGCGGCCGGGGCCGAGGAGAGCCGTGGTCAGGAGGGGATCAGGAGGTCGGGCCTTCGGGGGTGACGAACTGGCGGGAGAAGTCGTCCCAGGCCTTGTCGTCGAGGGAGGCTGCGGCGCCCTTGCCGGGGAGGCCGCCGTCGGCCATGACGGGGACGGTGGCGCCGAGGCGGGAGGGGACCATGAAGTCGGCGAGGCGGTGGAGCTCGTCGCGGAGGAAGTGGGTGGCTGCGGCGCCGATGCGCAGGGGAGAGATGGCGGCGTGGTGGTCGCGGGTCCAGAGGGAGGCGACCCAGCCGGCGCCGTAGGGGTCCTTGGAGAGGGAGGAAGGATCGCGGAGGGCCTTGTCGTTGGCGGACATGACGGTGCCGGAGGCGGGGGAGGGGACGACGAGCTTGCGACCCTTGACGAAGAGGGTGAAGAGGGGGGCGCCGCGCTCGACGGAGGTGCCCTGTGGGGGGACCTCGACGCGGTCGACGTTGCCGACGGCCTCTGCGAGGAAGTCGTCGATGCCGACGCGGAGGCGGCCGTCGGAGGTGATGCGGAGCCAGGTGTGGGCGGAGTCGAGGAAGACGCCCTGGGGCGGCTGGGGGACCTTCATCGCCACGATCGGGAGGGGCTCAGCGGCGGCGGCGGTCCTGCGCTGGCGGGCGAGGACGAAGCTGTCGATGGCGAGCGCGAGGACGATGGTGAGGATGACGGCGAGAGCGACCATGGGGAGCCTCCTGCGGG
>JBDIBE010000295.1:0-4611 GCA_039812785.1 Thermoanaerobaculia bacterium
GTGCGACGCGACGACGACGCGGCCTCCCGCCGCGACGGCGGCCTCGAGCCGCGCCCGGGCGTGCTCGCGCGCGACGGAGACGTCCAGGTGCATCGCGTGGCGCAGCGGCCGGGCCTCGTCGAGGCCCTGCATCCAGACGGTCGACCCGTGACCGAGCGGGTCGACCGCGTTGTCGTCCGCCATCGGCGCGTAGCCGAGGACGGCGCGCCAGAAGCCGAGGTCCGTCTCGCCGGGTTTCGCGGCGACGGCGACCTGCACCTCCTGGACGGCCGCGCGATCGGGGGCCGCGCCGCGCTCCCGCGCGACGGCGGACACGGCCCGCGCGAGCTCGACGTGCCGCGCCTCGAGGCTCCAGACGTCGCGGCCGAGCCGCACCGTCAGGCGGGCGTCCGCGAGGGTCAGGAGCGCCCCCGAGCCCGCGAGCCCGGGCGCATCTGCGACCGCCTCGGCCAGGCGCGCCGCCTCGCCCAGGGACCCGACCCGGAAGACGGCGGTCGCGCCCCCGTGAAGCACGACCCAGTCGTCGACGCCCTCGGCGGCGAGGAACCCACGCCAGCCCTCTTCGCTCATGCTCGACCTCCACGGGGGCCCGGGGCCGTGGCTCGGCCCGCCCTCCCGTCCCACGACCCGCGGCGAGTCGCATTCTCGCCCTTCGCGAGCCCCGGCGGGAGCGCGGAACCCGGCCCGGCGGCCTCTCCGCTATCCTCGCCTTCGTCCGACGGCGCCGGCCTCCCGCAGGGCCACGACGGACAGGGGGAACGCGTGTACGAACCGACGATCGACCCCGCGAAGCTCGACGCCTGGGCCCGGCTCCTCGTCACGCACTCGATCGGCGGCGTGACGCCCGAGGACCGCGTCATGATCAAGGGCGAGCGGATCGCCTGGCCGCTCATGGAGCGGATCGAGCGCGAGGTGATCGCCGCGGGGGGCGTCCCCGACGTCCTCCTCGTCCCGCCGAACAACGAGCGCGGGAAAGTCTGGTCGGCGGCGATGGGGCGCGGCGCGACGGAGGGGCAGATCGCGCGCGTCCCCGAGTGGCACCGCGAGCGCTACGCCTCGATGACGAAGTACGTCGAGGTCCTCGGCGCCGAGTCTCCCGCGAGCTACGCCGGGCTCGAGCGCGAGGCAGCCGCCGCCCTCGCGAAGGCCGACCGCCCGTTCTCCGACCTCCGCCTGTCGAAGCGCTGGGTCATCACGCTCTACCCGACGCCCGCCTACGGGGAGATCGAGGGGATCCCGCTCGACGACTACGTCCGCTTCGTCGTCGACGCCTCGACGATCGACCCGCGCCCGCTCCTTCTGGCCGAGAAGCGCCTCGAGCCGCTCTTCGCCGGCGGGAAGCGGATGGAGGTCGTCACGTTTCACCCGGTCGAGAAGCGCGAGCTGACGCTCGCGATGAGCCTCGCCGAGTCGATCCCGGTCCTCTCTCACGGCCTCCGGAACGTTCCCGACGGCGAGGTCTTCACGAGCCCCGACGCCTCCTCCGTCGAGGGAGAGCTCTTCCTCGACCTCCCCGTCCTCAACGGCGGGGTGGACGTCTCGGGGATGCACCTCGTCTTCGAGAAAGGGCGGATCGTCCGCTTCTCCGCGCTCGAGGGCGAGGCCCAGCTCGCCTCGATCGTCGGAACGGACGAGGGGGCCCGCCGGCTCGGCGAAGTGGCCCTCGGCATGAACCCCGGGCTCACGCGCGCGCTCAAGCACCCGCTCTTCGTCGAGAAGGTCGGGGGGACGCTCCACGTCGCGCTCGGCGCGAGCTACGAGACCTGCTTCGAGCGCGACCCGAAGGACCCCGCGGCGCGGGCGCGGCTCGAGGAGCTCGCCGCGCGCGGCGTCCTCAACCGCTCCGCTCAGCACGTCGACATCGTCTGCGACTTCCGCGAGGGCGGGTGCGGGCGGCGCGTCTCGATCGACGGACGGCCGATCGCCGTGCGGGACGGGCTCTGGGTCCCGGCCTGAGGCCGGAGCGGCGGCCTCAGGCCCCCGGCGCCTCCAGCTCCACGCGGTCCCGCCCGGCGTCCTTCGCGCGGTAGAGCGCCTCGTCGGCCCTCTTCAGGACGGCGTCGAGAGCCTCACCCGCCGCGCGGCTCGCCGCGACACCGAGGCTCGCCGTCCCGCGGTCTCCCGGGCGCGGCCCGGCTTCGAGACGCGCGACGGCGCCGCGCAGACGCTCGGCGGCGCGGGCGGCCCCGTCGAGCGGCGCGCCCGGCAGGAGGACGACGAACTCCTCTCCCCCGTAGCGCCCGACGACGTCTCCCGGCCGCAGGGCGAGCCGGAGCGCCCCCGCCACCGCCTCGAGGAAGCGGTCGCCCGCCTGGTGGCCGTGCCGGTCGTTCCACTCCTTGAAGTGGTCGAGGTCGAGCATGACGAGGGCGTACGAGTCCCCCGAACGGACGCACCGGTGGCGCGTCCGCTCCGCGACCTCGAAGAACGCCCGGCGCGTGAGGGCGCCCGTCAGGGAGTCGTGCCAGGCCTGCCGCTCGAGCTCCTCGCGGAGCCGCTCGTGCGCCATCATCGTCACGCCGACGCCCGTCCCCGCGAACGTCACGACGTGGAGGCCGAGGTAGAGGAGCTGCGCGCCTCCCATCGTCATGAGCGGCTGCGCGGAGCCCGCGGCCAGGATCGTCCCGGTACGGACCAAAGCGATGGCGACGTCGACGAAGATCAGCGCCGCGACGATGGCACGGCCCGCGCGCCGGGCAGGCTCCCGGCCCGAGAGGAGGCCGGCCGCGGCGATCGGGTAGAGGACGAGCTCGGGAATCGTCTGCACGACCGTCCTCGTGGTCAGCGAGTCGCGGCCCCAGGTGGCCCACGCGATCACGGCGACCGTCGCACCGGCGAGGGCCCAGGCGGGCCGGGCCGCGCCCGGCCTCCCCGTGAAGCGCCTGTACCCGACGAACGTGAGGACGAAGCCGGCGGCGTAGGAAGCGTTCGCGAGGACGACGGAGAAGAGCCGCGGGACGGGCGTCGCCTGGAGCGCGAAGAGGATGGTCGTGGCCGTGTGGACCGCGAAGCCCGCCGTGAGCTCCCGGAGGCCCGGCATCCTCCGGGGCATGCCGCGGTCGGTCACGACGAGGACGAGCGTCATCAGGACGCCGACGAACGTGCCGATGACCAGGATCGTCGCGGGGTCGAGGTGCATCGTCGTTCCGATCGTAACGCCCGGACGTTTCCCCGGGCGGGGCCCGCGGGTTATCTTCCCGCCGGACGAGGAGCTCCGAGCCATGACGCCTGCCGAATCCCGCCACAACCTCATCACCGGCAACCGCGAGATGGACGAGGAGCACGCGCTCCAGATCCGCCTGCTGACGGAGCTCCTCCGGCGGCTGGAGACCGACGACGCGGCCGCCGCGCTCGAGCTCTTCGACCGCGTCGAGCAGTTCACGGGGGCCCACTTCCTTGCCGAGGAGCTCCTGATGCGGCTCCACGCCTACCCCGAGTACGAGGCGCACGCCTCCGCGCACGCTTCGTTCGTCGAGGAGCTGAAGGGGCTCCGCCTCCGCCTCGCCGACGGCGTCGACGAGGAGGTGCGCGAAGAGGCCGACGCGTTCTCCCGGCGGCTCCTCGCCCACATCGCGACGGCGGATCACGCCCTCGGGGAGTTCCAGAGAGCGGCCGGCATCGCGGCCGCCTGAACGCCGCCCGGGCCTCAGCGCCCCGCGAGCGCGCGAACGGCCGCGGGCAGCGCGGCCTCGAGCCTCCAGCCCGGGTAGAGCGACCGCAGCCGCGCGACCGCGCCCGAGGCTCCGCCCCCGTCCCTCTCCGCGGCGCGCACCGCCTCGTCCGCCGCGTCGAACCAGGCGAGCTGCGCCTCGACGATCTCCCGCCCTCCCGGGGCCCCGTGCCCCGGAACGAACGTCGTGCCGGGAGGCTCCTCGAGCAGCTCCTCGAGGGCGCGCCGCCAGCCTTCGAGGTCGGCGTGCTCGAGGTTCGGGTGGTAGCCGTGGAAGAGGAGGTCGCCCGCGACGACCACGCCGAGGTCGGGCAGATCGACGCGAAGGTCGCCCGGGGTGTGCGCCGGGCCGCACGGACGGACGACGGCGCGAAGGCCGCCGACGGAGAGCTCGAGGGGGGCCGTCACGGTCCGCGTCGGCGCCGCCGGGACGGCGTCCGCGAAGAGCCAGCGCAGCTCCGGCCTCGCCCGCCTCTCCTCGAGCAGCGCCGGCTGCTCGGCGGCCATCCTCGCGGCCGCCGCGGCGTGCGCGACGAACTCTGCGCCCCGCGCCGTGAAGACCGACGCCCCGACGGAGTGGTCGCTGTGGTGGTGCGTCGCGACGACCGTGGCGACGCGTCCGGCCCGCCGGGCGGCGAGGAGCCACGTCAGGTCGCGCGCGTAGGCCGGCGCGACGAGCGGGTCGACGAGAAGCGTCTCCCCGTCGCCGAGGACGGCCACGGCGTTCGCCCCCCACGCCGAGAGGACGTCCTCGCCCCCGGTCGAGTAGACGGCCACGCGCTCGTTCACGACGGTCTCGCGGAGGGGGACGAGGAGCGGTCTCGGCAGCCCGTCGACGAGCCCGTCGCCGAGCCAGGCCCGCGCCTCGGCCTCCGAGAGGCGCCTGAGCTCCTCCTCGTCCTCGCTGCCGTTCACGAGGTACTCGTACCGCGACTCGCAGG
>JBDIBE010000296.1:0-4599 GCA_039812785.1 Thermoanaerobaculia bacterium
CGACCGGCACCGCGCCCGCGCGGGCGCACGTCGTGACGCGCGCCGCGAGGCCGGGCCGGCGCGCTCGGACGACCTCGACGTGGACCCCCTCGGCCTCCAGCCAGCGGCGGAGCGTGCGGGCGTGGGTCAGCGCCTCGGCGGGCTGGAAGAGGCCGAGGACGAGCGTCGGGAAGAGGTCGAGCGCCGCGAGGAAGCGGACGTCCTGGAGTACGGCGTCGGCCGCGTCGGCCATGACGTTCGCGTCGATCGCGATCGCCGCGAACTCCTCCCGCGGCCGCGCGCGGAAGAGGTCGAGGTAGAGGCGCGCCTCGGACGGTTTCCCGGTGCTCTCGAGGAAGCGGAGGACGACGTCCTGAGGCGCGAGGCCCGCCGGCGCGGAGGGCTGGGAGACGGCGTCCATGGGGCGCCGAGGATAAGGGCTTTCGGCCCGGCCGTGCGCGCCCGGCGCTACGCCCCCTTCAGCGCCTCCGTCACGAGCGCCCGCGCCTCCTCCTGGAGCCGCCGGAGGTGGTCGCGGCCGAGGAAGCTCTCGGCGTAGATCTTGTAGACGTCCTCCGTGCCGGAGGGGCGCGCGGCGAACCAGCCGTCCTTCGTCGCGACCTTCAGGCCGCCGATCGCCGCGCCGTTCCCCGGCGCCTTCGTCAGGACCGCCGTCACGGGCGCCCCCGCGAGCTCCTTCGCCCTCACGTCCTCCGGCGAGAGCTTCCCGAGGCGCGCCTTCTGAGCGGGCGTCGCCGGCGCGTCGACCCTCTCGTAGACGGGCTCGCCGTACTGCGCGGTCAGCTCGCGGTAGACGACGGAGGGGTCCTTCCCGAGGACGGCCGTCATCTCCGCGGCGAGGAGGCCGAGGATCAGGCCGTCCTTGTCGGTCGTCCAGGTCGTCCCGTCGCGGCGAAGGAACGAGGCCCCCGCGCTCTCCTCGCCTCCGAAGCCGAGGTCGCCCGAGACGAGGCCGGGGACGAACCACTTGAAGCCGACGGGCACCTCGACGAGCCTCCGGCCGAGCCCCTCGGCGACGCGGTCGATGAGGCTCGAGGAGACGAGCGTCTTGCCGACGCCCGCGTCCGTCCGCCAGCCGTCGCGCGCGCCGAAGAGGTAGCGGATCGCCGCCGCGAGGTAGTGGTTCGGGTTCATGAGGCCCGAGGGAGTGACGATGCCGTGGCGGTCGGAGTCGGCGTCGTTGCCGACGGCGACCTGGAAGCGGTCGCGGATCGCGATCAGCGAGGCCATCGCCGACGGCGAGGAGCAGTCCATCCGGATCCGCCCGTCCCAGTCGAGCGTCATGAAGGAGAAGGCCGGGTCGACGCGCGGGTTGACGACGGTCAAGTCGAGCTTCCAGCGCTCGCCGATCCGCTGCCAGAAGTCGACGGCGGCGCCGCCGAGCGGGTCGACGCCGATGCGGACGCCGGCCGCGCGAATCGCCTCGAGGTCGACGACGGAGGGAAGGTCGTCGACGTAGGCCGTGACGTAGTCGTGCGCGACCGTCGTCGCGGCCTTCCGCGCCCGGGCGAAGGGCACCCGCCTCACGCCGTCGAGGCCCGCGGCGAGGAGGGCGTTCGCGCGCTCCTCGATCGCCTTCGTCGCGTCGGTGTCGGCGGGGCCGCCGTGCGGCGGGTTGTACTTGAAGCCGCCGTCCTCGGGCGGGTTGTGCGAGGGGGAGATGACGATGCCGTCCGCGCGCGGGCCGTCGTGGCCGCGGTTCCAGGTCAGGATCGCGTGCGAGATCACGGGCGTCGGCGTGTAGCGATCCTCCGCGTCGACGTGCACGGTCACGCCGTTCCCGGCGAGGACCTCGAGCGCCGTCCGGAAAGCGGGCTCGGAGAGGGCGTGGGTGTCCTGCCCGAGGAAGAGCGGCCCGCCGGTCCCCTGCGCCGCGCGGTACTCGCAGATCGCCTGCGTCGTCGCGAGGATGTGGGCCTCGTTGAAGCTCGCCTTCAGCGAGGAGCCGCGGTGCCCGGAGGTGCCGAAGGCGACGCGCTGCCCGCGCTCGGCGGGGTCCGGACTCTCGGTGTAGTAGGCCGCGAGGAGGCGGGGAATGTTGACCAGGTCCGAGGCCTCGGCGGGCTTCCCGGCGCGCGGGTGGCTCATGGCAGTCCTCCGGCGGGACACCGTATGCGCGAGCCCGGGGGGAGTCAACGGGACGGCACGGCCCCTTCGCCGGGAGCCGGGGGAGCGTGGACCATCGTCCCCCCGACGTGGCCCGTCGCGCCGACGAGGGCGCACGCGAGGAGCGTCGCGAGGAGCGCGGCGCGGAACGGCCGTCCCTGGAGGCGCGCGCGGAGGACGAGCGCGAGCGCGAGCGTCGCCGCGGCGAGGAACGCGAGCGCGAGGAGGGCGTGGCGCCGGGCGAGGCCTCCGGCGGCGGACGGGCCCGGGATCGGGCCCGCGCCCCCGACGAGGTAGGCGAGGCCGTCGGCCCAGATCCACCCGGTCGCGACGGCGGCGAGGCCGCCGGCGACCGACACGGCCAGGAGAAGAGCGGCGGACGAGAGGCATGCCGCCCGCGCGCCCGGCCGCAGGAGCGCGAGGAGGAGCGCGCCGGCGGCGAAGAAGGTGGCGGCCACGGGGAAGTGGACGACGGAGGGATGGAGCGGCAGGGAAGGGCCCATTCGGTCGGCTCTCCTCCGGCGGATCATGCGACGGCGCGGCGCCCGGGGCTCCCTGCCCCCGGATCGCCCGCGTCCGGCCTCACTCCCAGTCGAACTCCCAGACGCACTCCGCGTCGCCCTTCGAGGCGCAGCGGTCGTGCCGGGCCCGGAGGTTCGCCGCCCCGGAGAGCTCGCCGATGTGCCGGAACCAGCCCGTGATGCGTCCGCAGACCGCGGGGCCGCCCGGGAACTCCGTCACCCGGATCTCCGCGTGCTTCCCCCGCGAGTCGACCTTCATCTTCCCGGCGTCGTAGATCCGCGACCACATCAGCGGGGCGATCTCGAGGGCGTTCGCCGGCGAGAGGACGCGGAAGAACGCCTTGAACACCGTCGCGATCCCCTCCTTCGCGCCGAAGGTCCCGGCGCGCTCGGCGAAGGCGCCGACGGGCTCGCCCTTCGCGCCGGCGGCGAGCGTCGTCAGGAAGTCGACGACGGAGAGCGGCACCCTGTCGGACGCGAGGATCGAGCCGCCCAGGAACCGCTGCGAATAGGGCTCCGGCAGGCGGCGGAAGACGCCCTCCCGCGCCTCGGGCGAGAGCTCCCTCTCGAGGAACCGGCAAAGGCCGAGGATCGGCGTCCCCCGGACGAGAACGGCTTCCGGCTTCGGCGTCATCGCTCCTCCTCCCTGCTCCCACCGCTGTGGTCGGCTCCGTGCGAAGGCGGCAACGCGCCGCCGGGGCGCGGGAGGAGACGGAGGGGGCAGGTGCGCGAAAGAAGGGTACCAGTTCCGGACGATGCCGGAGGCGCCCCGGAGCCCGGGTCGGTCCGAGAATCGGAGAGCGCGGGGACGCCGTTCGTGGTGAACTCGTGCCGCCCTTCGTGGGGCGGAAGCCGACCGGAAGGAATCGATCCGATGACGAAGAGACGCCTGCTCCTCACCCTCCTTCTCCTCCTCTGCGCCCCCCTGCGCCTCCGCGCGGCCGAGCCGTTCACGGTGGTGGAGAGCACGATCCCGGCGATGCAGGCCGCGATGAAGGAGGGGCGCGTCACCTCGCGCGAGCTCGTCCTCCTCTCCCTCGCGCGGATCGCGACGTGGGAGGACAGGCTCCACGCCGCGATCACCGTCAACCCGCGGGCCCTCGCCGAGGCCGACGCGCTCGACCGCGAACGGAAGGCGGGGAAGGTGCGCGGGCCGCTCCACGGCATCCCCGTCGCCGTGAAGGACAACGTCCAGACGGCCGACCTCCCGACGACGGGCGGGGCGCTCGCCTTCGACGGCTGGGTGCCCCCCGCGGACGCCACGCTCGTGAAGAACCTGCGGGCCGCCGGGGCGGTGATCCTCGCCAAGACGCAGCTCACCGAGCTCGCCAACTGGGTGGCGGCCTCGCCGCAGCCGATGCCGAACAACTACAACGGCCTGAACGGCTGGGGCTTCAACCCCTACGACGCGCGGCGCGACCTGCGCGAGGCGACGTTCGACGGCCGGCCCGCGCTGAACACGGGCGGCTCGAGCTCGGGCGCGGGGACGGCCGCGAGCTTCTGGGCGGCGAACGTCGGCACCGAGACCTCGGGCTCGATCCTCTCCCCCTCGAACCAGAACATGCTCGTCGGGATCAAGCCGACCGTGGGGAGGATCAGCCGGCACGGCGTCATCCCGATCACGGCCGACCAGGACACGCCGGGCCCGATGGCCCGCACGGTGACGGACGCGGCGATCCTCCTCGGCGTCCTCGAGGGGACGGCGCCCGACCCGGCCGACCCGGCGACGTCGGCCTGCGCGCCGCCCCCGGGGAACGACTACACGCCGTATCTCAAGCGGGACGGCCTGAAGGGCGCGCGCATCGGCATCCCGCGGGCCTACTACTACGACAAGGTCACGCCGCCCGGGGCGGAGAAGCCGCGCGGCGGCCTGAGCCCGGAGCAGGCGAAGGTGATGGCCGAGGCGATCGAGGTGCTGAAGAAGGAAGGCGCCGTGATCGTCGACCCGGCCGACGTCCCGAGCGTCGTCGAC
>JBDIBE010000297.1:0-4578 GCA_039812785.1 Thermoanaerobaculia bacterium
CAGAATCTCCGATCCGACCCCCGCATGTTGGAAGCCCGATGTGATCCGACACGGAACCGGGTGACGACGATTGCCTGTTGTCTCGGGCGGATTCCGGGAAAGCTTCACATCCTCTGAGGCCCCAGAAGGCCCGGGTCCTCCTCCGGCTCGCCCTGACGCGCACGAAGGACCCGGCGGAGGTCCAGAGGCTCTTCGAGCAGAACTGAGGCCGGGCGGGAGCCGCCCGGCGCCCGGCGGCAGGTCCCCGGGGCCCCGAAGACGGTCCCGCCCGCCCCGGCGCCGGGGTCCCCGGCGCCCGGAGCGGGCGGAAAAGGCGTCTCTCTGGAGAAGGCTAGGCGGCGGAGACGCGGCGCCGCAGGAGGTCGATCAGGTCGGTCACCCTGCGGCAGGACTCGCAGTCCATCGAGGTGCTCGTGCAGGGGACGCCGTCCCCCTGCGACTCGGCGCACTTCGGATCGGCGGCGAATCTCAGGAGCTCGCCGAGGAGGGCGTCGATCCGCTCCTTCAGCGGGCTCGCAGGGACGGAGCGAAGCCCGGAGACGAGCTTCCACTCCTCGGGAGTGAGGGTCACCTGCACGCCGGCGCTCACGGTACGGGCACCTCGGAAGCGGCCCTGACGCCCCACTCGAAGGCCTGCTCGTTCATCGGGATCATGGCGCACTTGTCCTTGAGCGCTCGGCGGATCGCGGTGAGGAACGTCTCCTTCGGGAAGACGTTCGTCGCGGCCTGGAGCGCGCCGAGGGCGACGATGTTCTTGACCATGAGCTTGCCGAGGTCCTTGGCGATCTCCGACATCGGGACGCCGACGACCTTCACCCCGGCCCTCACCGGCGTGTAGTCGGTGATGACGGAGCTGTCGTAGATGATCGTCCCGCCCGGCCGCACCTCCGGCCCGAACTTGACGAGGCTCGGCATGTTGAAGGCGATGAGGACGTCCGGGCTCGGGGAGGCGGGAGAGAGGACCTCGTCGGCGGCGACGTGGACGTCGGCGTAGGAGGTGCCGCCGCGCGACTCGGGGCCGTAGGCCGGGATGTGCGTGGCGTCGAAGCCCTCGTTGATGCCGGCGTGGACGATGAGCATCGCCGCCGTCTGGGCGCCGTCGCCGCCGGAGCCGGCGAGCTTCAGCGAGATGTCGTTCTTCGCGACGTGAGACGGGAACGACGTGCAGAATCGGGGAGCCTTCTCCTCGCCCGCGCCGATCTCGGCGAGGACGCGGTCGGTCTCGAAGGTCGGCCTCTTCGTTTCCCACCAGGGCTCGCGCGTCTCGTCCTTCTTCACGCCGAGCGGGAACATCGGGAGCATCTTCTCCTCGACCCACTTCTCGGCCTGCTCGGGCGTCGCCTTCAGGTGCGTCGGGCACTCGGCGAGCACCTCGACGAACGAGAAGCCGCGCTTCTCCACCTGGTTCTGGAGCGCCTTGTGGATCGCCTTCTTGGCGCGGTTCCTCTGCTTGGGGTTGAAGAGGGCGACCCGCTCGACGTAGACGGGGCCGTCGAGGCCGGCGATCAGCTCGGCCATCTTCATCGGCTGGCCCATGAACTCGACCCGGCCGTCGGGGCTCGTGGCCGTCCGCTGGCCCATGAGGGTCGTCGGGGCCATCTGGCCGCCCGTCATGCCGTAGATCGCGTTGTTGACGAAGATGACGGTGATCGGGATGCCCATCTGGGCCGTGGAGACGATCTCGGCGAGGCCGATCGAGGCGAGGTCGCCGTCGCCCTGGTAGGAGATGACGATCGACTCGGGGTTCGCGAGCTTGTGCCCGATCGCGACGGCGGGGGCGCGGCCGTGGGCGGCCTGCGTGTTGCCGACGTCGAAGTAGTAGTAGAGGAAGACGGAGCATCCGACCGGGGAGACGGCGACGGTCTTGTCCTGGATGCCGAGCTCGTCGATCGCCTCTCCGAGGTACTTGTGCGCGAGGCCGTGGCCGCAGCCCGGGCAGTAGTGGGTGGAGTGCCCCTTGAGCCCTTCGCCGTGCGAGTGGCGCTCGAACTTGCCGTAGAAGGCGGACGTCGTCATACGGTCACCTCCTGCCCCGTGGCGACTTTCAAGATGACCTCCTCCATCTGCGGCAGCACGCCGCCGTAGTGGCGCACGTGCTCGATCTCGGGGTACTCGCGGATCCGGGCGTTCGCGAGGGCGATCTTGAGCTCGTCCTCGAGCTGGCCGTTCGAGGCCTCGACGACGACGATCCGCTTCGCGTTCGGGAGGACGGGCTTCAGCTTCTCGATCGGGAAGGGCCAGACCGTGACCGGGCGGAAGAGCCCGGCCTTGATGCCGCGCGAGCGGAGGACCTGGACGGCCCCCTTCGCGGTCCGCGCGGGAGTCGTGCACGCGACGAGGAGGACCTCCGCGTCGTCGCACATGTAGAGGTCGGCGCGCTGCTCGGCCTGCATCGACGCGTACTTGGCGTTGAGGTGGACGTTCCACTTCTCGAGGTCGGCCTCGGAGAGGTAGATCGAGGAGATGAGATTCCTGCGATGCTCGAGGTCGCCGTAGACGGCCCACTTCGGGATCCCCGGCTTCACCATCGACCCGGGGAGCGAGACCTTGCCCGTCATCTGGCCGAGGTATCCGTCGGAGGCGATGATCACGGGGTTCCGGTACTTGAACGTCAGCTCGAACGCCAGCATCGTCAGGTCGAGCATCTCCTGCGGCGTCGAGGGCGTCAGGACGATGGCGTGCGTGTTGCCGTGGCCGAGGCCGCGGCAGCAGAGCTTGATGTCGGCCTGCTCGGGGGCGATGTTGCCGAGGCCGGGGCCCCCGCGCATGACGTTGATGAAGACGCCGGGGACCTCGGCGCCGATCATGTAGCTGATCCCCTCGAGCATGAGCGAGAAGCCGGGCGAGGAGGTGAACGTCATGGAGCGCATCCCCGCGCCGCCGCAGCCGTACATCATGTTGACGGTCGCGACCTCGGAGACGGCCTGAAGGAACGTCCCGTCGAGGTGGGGCATGAGCTTCGCCATCAGCTCGGCGCCCTCGGTCGAGGGGGTGATCGGGTAGCCGAAGAAGTGCCGGCAGCCGGCGAGGAGCGCGCCGATGGCGGCGGCGTAGTTCCCCTTCAGCACGAGCGGCTCCACCTTCGGGAGCGGGACGACCTCGTCGGGGATGTCGACCGGCTCGGGGGCGTCGGACATCCGGTCGCCGAAGAGCTTCTCCGGGTCCTGGAGCTCGAAGCCGGCGTCGGCGGGCGTCTGCTGGAGGCCGTAGGGCTCGGGGCAGGCGTCGATGCAGAGGCCGCAGCCGTTGCAGTGTTCCAGGTCGAGGACGATCGGGGTGAGCCCGGTCTGGGGGTTGATCTCGGTCCCCATCGAGATGCAGTGCTTGGGGCACGCGCTGATGCAGCGGCCACAGCCCTTGCAGAACTCGGGGAGGACGAACGGTTTCGGTCTTTCCTTCAGGGCGGGCATGATGCCTCCTCCGATGGAGGAGTTTACCGGGCCTAACCTGATGGAAATGCACCATTTCCGGGGTAATCGTTTTGGATCAGAGCATGGTACCAGAACGCGCGTAAACATCCGATTCGGCGGGATCGGGGCCCGCCAGGAGGGGCTGGGCGGCTCGCCCAGCCGGCGCTCAGCGCGAGGCGGGCGCCCGCCTCGCCTCGATCCCGCGGATCGCCTCGAGGGCGCCGAGCGGGATCGAGACCCCGGAGGGGCGGCCCGTCGGGACTGTCCTCGCGAGGAGCTCTTCGAGGGAGCCGGGGCCGGCTGGAGCGAAGTCGCGGCCGAGCTGTGGCTCCCGGGGGTTCACGCGGACGAGGAGCCTCCCGGGCCCGCGGCCGACCCGCTCCGAGAGCATTCGTACGGAGGGAATCCGCGTCCCGGCGCCGAGCTCGAGGACGACGAGCGGCCCCTTCGCCGTCTCGAGCCACCGCTGCAGGTTCGCGTGCTGGACGTCGGTGCGCGACTCGTCCCACCCCATGTCGCCGAACATCAGGATGTTCGGCCGGGCGAGGCCGCCGCAGGCGGGGCACGCCGGGAACGGCTTCCGCGCGCGGCAGGTCTCCGCGTCGACCTCGACGACGACGCCGTCGGCGGGGCGGATCGCGGCGCCGCAGCTCCGGAGGCACTGGAGGTGGTGGATCGAGCCGTGACACTCGACGACGCGCGAGGGGGGGAATCCCGCCTTCTGGAACTGCCCGTCGACGTTCGAGGTGAAGGCGAAGATGCCGTGCGGCTTCTCCGCCCCCAAGCGGAGGAGCGCGGCGAACCCGGCGTGCGGGACCGTCTCGCGGTAGAGGCTCAGCCGGTGTCCGTAGAAGCCCCAGGCGAGGGACGGGTCGCTGAAGAACCACTCGGGGTTCGCGAGCTGCTCGAAGCGCAGGCCGAGGTCCCGGAACGCGGGGTAGGCGCGCCAGAAGCCCTCGGGTCCGCGGAAGTCGGGGAGCCCGGAATCGACGCCCATCCCGGCCCCCGCGGTCACGAGGATCGCCTCGGCCGCGTCCACCGCACGGGCGGCGGTGGCGAGCGCGACGTCGAGGTCGGGATGGCTCATGAGGCCGATCCCTCCGCAGGCGGGGCCGCCGCGGGACCGTCGCCCGGCGCGCCGTCCGGGGGGCGGCGCGGGAGCCGCCCG
>JBDIBE010000298.1:0-4578 GCA_039812785.1 Thermoanaerobaculia bacterium
CCGAGGCGCGGCAGTCCGCCCGCTGGGACCGCCTCGCCGAGGTGGCCGAGGCCGCGGGGGACGCCGCCGCGCTCGCCGACGCCTGCCGCCGGATCGCCGAAGGGGCGACGGTCGGCGGAGGCAAGAACGCCGTCTGGAGGCGCGCCGGCGGCGCGGCGCGCGCGGCAGGCCGGACACTGGACGCCGCCGAGGCCTTCCGCCTCGCGGGAGAGCCGCTCCAGGCGGCTCCGCTCTTCCTCGCGGTCGGCAGGCCCGCCGAGGCCGCGAAGGAGTTCGAGCGCGGGGGGGACCTCGCGGGAGCGGCCGACGCGTACGCCCGGGCCGGGCAGGAGAAGACCGCCGCCGAGCTCATCGCCCGCGAGCTCGAGGGGAAGGGCGACTGGGCCGGGGCGGCCGACGCCTGGGCGAAGGCCGAGAAGTGGGAGAAGGCGGCGCCGCTCTTCGAGAGGACGAGCCGTTACCTCGACGCGGCCCGGGCGCTCCGCGAAGCGGGGCGCCATGAACGCGCGGGGGCGCTCTTCGTGAAGGTCGGGAGCCTCCCGGAGGCGGCGGCGGCCTACGAGGCCGCCGGGAAGGCCGAGGTCGCCGCCGGCCTCTACCGGGAGCTCGGCGACGCCGACAAGGCGATCACGCTCTTCCGCGCCGCCGGGAAGTTCGCCGACGCCGCGCGCGTCCTCCAGGAGCGGGGAGACTTCGAGGAGGCGGTCTCGCTCTTCAGGAAGGCCGGCCGGAACCTCGACGCGGCGCTGAACGCGCTCCGGGCCGGCCACCGCGAGCAGGCGTGGGAGATGCTCACCCGCGTGCCGCGCGCCGAGCCCGGGCTCGCGGAGGTCTTCCTCGAGCTCGCGGAAGCGCACCTCTCCCACGACGAGCCGCGGGACGCGGTCCACGTCCTCCGGGAGCTGCTCGCGCACCGACCGGTCGACTCCGCCACGATCACCGCGCACGAGGCGTACGCGCGCGCACTGGAGGCCGTCGGCGACCTCGCGGGGGCCCGGGACCGGCTCGCGGCCATCGCGGAGTTCGACCCGAGCTTCCGGAACGCCTCGACGCGCTCGGTCTCGCTCGGCCGAAGGATCGCGGAGGGAGGCCTCCCGGCCGCCGTCGAGGCCTCCTCGATCGGGGGGGCGCCGATCGCGCCCGCGAGCATGCCGCGCGCCGACGCGCTCGGCCGAAGCCCGTCGGGGACGTTCCTCGCGATGTCCGTCCCGTCGGGCACCGCCACGCCCGACTCCCCGGAGGCGCGCTACCAGCTCCTCGCGGAGGTCGGCCGCGGGGGAATGGGGATCGTCCACAAGGCGCTCGATCGCAAGCTCGAGCGCCGCGTCGCGCTGAAGATCCTCCCGGCGCAGCTCTGGGGGGACGAGACGGCGATGCGCTACTTCATCCGTGAGGCGCGCGCGATCGCCGCCCTCCAGCACCCGAACGTCGTCGGCCTCTACGACTTCGGCGAGGGGTTCGGGAGCGCCTACCTCGCGATGGAGTTCCTCGAAGGGCCGAACCTCCAGTCGCTCCTGAAGAGCGACCCGGAGAGGGTCCAGAGGAACTGGCGCGACTGGTTCGTGCAGGCCTCGCGCGGAGTGGCCGCGGCGCACGCCAAGGGCATCCTCCACCGCGACCTGAAGCCGGCGAACCTCGTCCTCGACGAGCACGGCACGCTCCGGATCCTCGACTTCGGGCTCGCCCGCCCCGAGGCCGACTCGGGCTCGACGTCGAAGCTGATCGGCACCCCGGCCTTCTTCCCGCCCGAGGTCCTGCGCGGCGAGTCCGCCTCGCCCGCGTCCGACGTCTACTCGCTCGGCGCCACGTTCTACACCCTCGCGTGCGGCCGGTGGCCCTACGTGGGCGAGGACGTGCTCGTCGCGCGCCTCGAGCGCGACCCGGACGATCCGCGCCCCTTCGCGCCCTGGCTCACCGAGGGCGAGGTCGCGGTGCTGCTCCGGTCCATCGCCCGCCACCGCCCCGAGCGGTTCCAGGACGGCGGCGAGCTCCTCGGAGCCCTGCTCAGTCTCGAGGCGTAGGCCGGCCCGGCCCTCGGCGGCGGCGGGCGGCGTTCGGTCGCGCGGCGTCCTTCGGGCCGTTCGGCACGATCCCCGCCGCGAGGCAGCGCGCGTGGAGCGAGGGGCGCTTCTCGCGGAGCCAGGCGGCGAGCGCGGCCCCGTCGTCGAACCGGACCTTCTCGGGCGGCTCGGCGCTCGTCCCCTCGCAGCCGTCGACGTCGTAGTCGCGGCAGACGAGCGGACGGTGCTCGTAGATGCCGCAGAGCCCGTTCGGGAGGAGGTTCTCGCACTCGGCGGGGAAGAGGACGAACCAGTCCCCGTCGTGGGATTGGTAGATCGAGACGTTCCTGTGGTACACGAGCCAGAGCGCCGTGGAGACTCCGCTCACGCTCACGGGGCCGTCGATCCCGACCGCGACGTACCTGCAGCACTTCCCGCAGGGAGGGCAGACCTTCGAGGGGTCGAGGGAGGCGGGCAGGGTCGGGAGGCTCGGAGCTTTCGGCATGCGAGCGGGGAGTTTCCACGGGAAGGAGGAGAAATGAAAGCGGCCTACATCTCGAAGCACGGCGGGAACGAGGTCCTCTCGGTCGGGGAGCTCCCCGACCCGGTCCCCGGCGCCGGGGAGGTCCTCGTCGGGATCCGCGCCGCGGCCCTGAACCGGCTCGACGTCTTCGTGCGCAACGGGATCCCCGGCGTCCCGGTCTCCTTCCCGCACGTCCCGGGCGCCGACGGCTGCGGCGTCGTCGAGGCGGTCGGGCCGGGGGTGGCCGGGCTCGCCGCCGGGGACCGCGTCGTCCTCCAGCCGGGCCTCTCGTGCGGCGCGTGCGAGTTCTGCCGCGACGGCGAGACGAGCCTCTGCGTCGACTACGGCATCCTCGGCGAGCACCGGGCCGGGACGCTCGCCGGTAAGGTCGTCGTCCCGGCGCGCAACGCGTGGAAGGCGCCGGCGCACCTGACGGACGAGGAGGCCGCGGCGTTCCCCCTCGCCGCCATGACGGCCTGGCGGATGCTCGTCACGCGGGCCGCGCTCCGCCCGGGGGAGAGCGTCCTGATCCACGGGATCGGCGGCGGCGTCTCGGTCTACGCGCTGCAGATCGCGCGGCTCGCGGGCGCGGGGCTCGTCGTCGCGACCTCCGGGAGCGGGGCGAAGCTCGAGGCCGCACTGAAGATGGGCGCCGACGCCGCGCTCGACTACCGGAGCGTCGACGTCGGGAAGAAGGTCCGGGAGCTGACGGGCAAGCGCGGCGTCGACGTCGTCGTCGACTCCGTCGGGGCGGCGACGTGGCGCGCCTCGCTCACGGCCGCGGCGAAGAAGGGGCGGATCGTCACCTGCGGGGCGACGAGCGGCCCGAACCCCGAGGAGGAGATCCGGGTCATCTTCTGGAAGCAGCTCTCGATCCTCGGCTCGACGATGGGGACCGACGGCGAGTTCCGCGCCCTCCTCGACGCCGTCGGGCGGGGCCTCGTGAAGCCCGTCGTCGACGCGGTCTTCCCGCTCGCGGAGGTCGCGAAGGCCTACGAGCGGATCGAGTCGGGCGCGGGCTTCGGGAAGGTCGTCGTCCGCGTCGCGGAGTAGGGGCTCAGCGCCGGAGCAGGAAGAGGCCGGCCCAGACCTTCGGGTCGACGAGGACCCCCGCCTCCTCGCGGGCGCGGAGGAAGGCATCGACGTCGTCGAGCGGGACCTCGTGGACGGCGATCTCCTCGCCGTCCACGCCCCCGCCCGGGCCCGCCTTCTCGAGGCCGCGAGCGCGGAAGAAGGTCACGACCTCGGACGTGATGCCCGCCGACGGGGGGCCGGCGGAGAGCCGCTCGACGTGCGCGGCGCGCCACCCCGTCTCCTCGAGCAGCTCCCGGCGCGCGGCCTCCTCGAGCGGTTCGTCGGCCGGGCCCCCGCCGTCGCCCGCGAGCCCCGCGGGGAGCTCGACGACGCGCGTGCCGACGGGCTCGCGCCGCTGCTCGACGAGAAGGAGCCGGCCCCCGGGGGTCACGGCGGCGACGACGACGATCCCGCGGACGCCCGGCCGCTCGACGAACTCCCAGCCGTTCCGCTCGACGAGACGCAGGTGCCTGCCGGCGTGGAGCTCCCTCACGCGGGGACCCAGAGCGAGAAGACGGAGCCTCCACCCGCCGCCGCCCGCGGCTCGACGCTCACGCAGCCGCCGTGGGCCGCGGCGACGGTGACGACGACCGTCAGGCCGAGCCCCGTCCCGGGGACCCTCTCGGACCCGGCGAAGCGCTGGTAGGGCTGCGCGAGGCGGTCCCGGACCGACTCGGGGATGCCGGGGCCGGAATCGGCCACCCGGAAGACGAGCCACCGCGTCCCGTTCGACTCCTCGATGCGGACGGCGGCCTCGACGTCCCCGCCGCGGCGGCTGAACTTGAGTGCGTTCGAGAGGACGTTCGCGGCTGCGCGGCGGTAGCGGCCGGCGTCGAGAGCGACGAGGGGGAGCGGCTCGGCGACGTCGACCGAGAGGCGGATCTGGCGCGCCTCGGCGAGGAATCGCGCCTCCTCGAACGGCTGCGCGAGGACGGACGCGACGTCCTCGGGCCGCCGCTCCGCCGGGGCCTCGCCGGTGCG
>JBDIBE010000299.1:0-4569 GCA_039812785.1 Thermoanaerobaculia bacterium
GCGGCCCGGCGCGGCGGCTGCGGAGGAGGCGCTCCGCGCGGCGGCCTCCCTCGTCCCGCGCGACGCGCACGAGCTCGCGCGCCTCAACGACGCGCTCCTCTTCCTCCGCGCCTACCCCCACTCGCCGCGCGTCCTCGAGCTCGCCGAGGAGGGGCTCGCGCGGGTCCCGGCGCTCGTCGCGGGGCTCGAGGACCTCTCCCCGCTCGACGACGGCTCCGTGTCCGGAATCGCGGGCGTGCCGGTCGCGATGCCGTTCTCGTGGGCGGCCGCGTCGTGGCTCGCGCGGCGAGACCCCTCGGCGCTCCGCGTCGACTGGGACGCGGAGGACCTCCCCGAGCGCCTCGCCGCGTTCCTCCCGCGATTCGTCCCCGGCCTCGAGGAGGTCGCGCGCGTCGACGCGAACGTCCCCTTCCGCGACTTCGTCGACGCGGCCCGCGGCGGAACGCCCGACGCCGCCTGGCTCGTGGCGCGCCTTTCCGCGCTCCCGCTCCCGGACCCCTTGAAGGCCGAGCTCTGGGAGGCGCTTTCCCTCCAGCTCTCCTTTCGGCCTCGGCCCGAAGACTCGCGCGGCCTCGCGCGGTTCCCGTCCGGCGCCCCGTTCTGCTCCGACGCGCCCCTCTTCCCGCGCCGCGACGTCTCGGTCGCGGCGGAGCTCGCGTCGCCCCCGCCTTCCGTCCGTCGCCTCTCCCGCCGCGACGGCGCCGCCGTCCTGGACGCCGCACGGGCGGCGATGGCCGTCCGGTACCGCGAGCTCCCCGCCTTCTCCGCGGGCGACCCCTCGGCGGTCTTCCGCTCCGACGTCGGACGCGGGACGACGATCCTCGTGACCGGCCTCGCCCGCGAGTCGCGCCTGCCGCTCCGCGCCGGCTTCGGGACGCTCTTCGTCCGCAACGGCGTCCTCGTCGGCTACGGCGACCTTCACTCCGCCCTCGGGCGCGCCGACGTCAGCTTCAACGTCTTCTACGCCTTCCGCGACGGCGAGTCGGCGTGGCTCTACGCGCGCCTCCTCGCGGTCGTCCGGGCGTTGACCGGCGCCGCGCAGCTCTCCGTCGACCCGTACCAGGTCGGCCTCGCGAACGAGGAGGCGATCGCTTCGGGGGCCTTCTGGTTCTACCGCAAGCTCGGCTTCCGCTCCGCGGACCCGACCGTCGAGAGGCTCGCGCGCCGCGAGGAGGCGCGCCTCTCCGCCGCCCCGTCGCGCACGCCCCACGCCCGTCTCCGCCGCCTCGCTGCGGCGCCGCTCCTCCTCGACGTGCCGGGCGAGACGTGCGTCCTCCCCGACGGCTTCCGGCTCGCCGACCTCGGGCTCGCGGCCGCCCGCCGCCTCGCCTCCTCCGGCCTCTCGCCGGAGGCTTTCCGCGCCCGCGAGGCGAGGCGCCTCTCGCGCCTCCTCGGCCTCCCGCCGGCCGACGCCGCGCTCGACGCGCTCGCGCCGTTCCTCGGGCTCGTCGACGACCTCGCGTCGTGGCCCGCCCGCGACCGGGAGAGCCTCGCCGCGCTCGCCCGCGCGCAGGCCGCCGCCGACGAGCGCGGCTGCGCGAGGCGCCTCGGCTCGCTCCCGCGCCTCGCGGCGGGGCTCGCCGCGGCCGCCCTCCGCGGCGCCTGAGGAGGCGCGGCCCTACCTGCGAAGGACCGTCCCGAGCGGCAGGTCGTACTGGAGGACGACCCGGTAGTCGTCGAAGTCCCTCCCGTAGATCGTCCCCTGGTCGAGGGCCGACTCGACGTTCGCGTAACGGAGCCGGACGAGGAGGCCCTTCACGGGCTCCGGGAACCGATAGCGCAGCTCGAGGTTGAGCTCCTTCTGGTCGAGCGGGCTCATCCCGGGCTTCGGGTCGCGGACCCACGCCTTCGTCCGGTCGAGGATGAAGGAGAGGCCCGGCACCCCGTGGGGCGCGAGGTCGAGCGTCAGCCCGAAGAGCCACGAGACCTCTCCCGCGAGGTTGTTGTCCTCCTCCATGATCGACGTGAAGCCGGGGTAGAGCCCGAAGAGGTTCAGGAACTCGCCGTCCCGGCTCGAGACGTTCGCCGCGAGGCGCACCTCCGACCCCTTCCAGCCGAGCGCGCCGCGGAGGCCCCCGATCCCCGACTGGACGCCCGAGTAGACGGCCTTGCCGACCTCCCTCTGGAAGATCCCCTGCCCCGAGAGTGAGAGCGCGACGCCGCTCCCCACGGGAACGCGCCCGTCCACCTGGACGTAGGCCGTCCCGACCACGTCCTCGGTCCAGTAGCCCCATCCCTGCGCACCGAGCGCCTTCGCGGGGCTCTCCCAGGCGAGCCCGACGAGCCCGGTGCCGGCCTTCACTTCCGGCGCTCCGAGCCACGGCCCGATCCTCACGAACGACGTCGACGTCCAGTCCTTCACGTGCGTCACCCACGACGCGAGCACCGTCATCCCCCGCACCGACCGGTTCTCGACGGTGTACGCCTGCCACGTGTACGGCACGATCCGGAGGTCGCGGCTCCCGAGGACCGGCGTGTCGAGCTTCTGCCGGAAGAGGCGTACCTTGGTCTCTCCCCCCTTCCACTCGAGCCAGCTCTCCCCCAGCACGGAGTAGCTCTTCCCGTCCTGCAGGAGGCCCGTCCCTCCCTTGTCCGGCGGCGCCCAGATCTTCTGGGACGTGTAGAACGTCAGGCCGAGGCTCGCGCCGTGCCACGCCGCCGTCCGGTACGCGAGCCCGCCGCCCACCGCGAACGCCTCGTTCTCGACCTCGGGGTAGCGGAACGTCTCGGCGAACGTCCGGTCGATGAAGTAGCCGCGCACCTGGAGGTCGAGCCGTCCGCCCCCCAGGAACTCCGCGAGGCTCCCCGCGGACGGAGGCCCTTCGGCCCGGCCGGGCGTCTCCGCCAGGCCGGCGACGAGGAGGACCGCGAGGAAGGGAGCGCGCCGGGCCGTCCGGGGCATCCGCACCTCCGACGCGCCAGCATACGCGCCTGCCGGGGGAGGACGCCTCCGTGCAGGCCCTTCGCGGCGCCTCGGCTAGAATCCGGCGACTTCAAGGTACGAATCCCCGTGAGGAACCGGCGGACTTTTCGGAGCGCTTCGGGCGCCCCGTGCCGGCGAGCGCGGACCGGAGGGGATCAGGAATGAGGAGGGGATCGTGAAAGCTGCCCTGGCCCGTCTCGCGCTGGCGACTGGCCTCGCCATCTCGTCGTCGGCCCTCGCACAGAGCCCGGCGACCTTCGACTACACGGGATCGCTCCAGACCTTCACCGTCCCGGCGGGCGTCATCAGCGTCACGATCGACGCGAGGGGCGCCCAGGGCGGCTCGGTCACCACCACCTGCGCGGCCACCGGGGGGCTCGGCGCGAGGATGGTGGGCGACGTCGCGGTCACGCCGGGCGAGACGCTCAGCATCCTCGTCGGCCAGCAGGGGCTCACGAACGGCTCCGACGCCGGGGGAGGCGGGGGAACCTACGTCGTCCGCGCCGGCAACGTCCCTCTCGTCGTCGCGGGAGGCGGCGGCGGCGCGACGAACAACATCACCAGCTGCGGCGCCAACCGGAACGGTCTCGACGCCACGATCACCACGTCGGGGACGGCGAGCGGCAACGGGCTCGTGGCCGGGGGGGTGAACGGCAACGGCGGCGGCGCCAGCACCGGCAGCGGCGGGGGCGGCGGCGGCTTCCTCACCGACGGCGTCGCCGGCACCGGCCTCGCCGGCAACAACGGAAAGGCCTACGTGAACGGCGGCGCGGGCGGCACGGGGAACGACAACGACTTCGGCGGCTACGGCGGCGGCGGCGCCGGGTGGTTCACGGGAGGCAACGGCGGCGGCGGCGGCGGCTACTCGGGCGGCGGGACGAGCGGCTCCCAGCCCTTCACGGGCGGCGGCGGAGGCGGCTCCTACAACGCCGGGACGAACCAGGTCAACACGGCGGGCTTTCAGACCGGCAACGGGCAGGTGATCATCTCCTGGGTCGTCGTCCTCGCTCCGCCGACCGCGGCGAAGACCTTCGCCCCCGCCTTCATCCGGTCCGGCGAAAGCTCCGTCCTCACGGTCACCCTCACGAACCCCAACGCGACCCCGCTGACCGGGGCCGCGTTCACCGACACCTATCCCTCCGGCCTCGTCAACGCCGCCACGCCGGGCCTCACGAACACCTGCGGCGGAACGGCCACGGCGACCGCGCTCGGAGGCTCGCTGACCCTCTCCGGCGGCACCATCCCGGCGAACGGCAGCTGTGCCGTCTCCGTCTCGGTCACGAGCTTCGCCTCGGCCACCGCGGTCAACACCATCGGCGCGGGGGGCGTGACGACGAACGAGACCGCCCCGAGCCAGGCCGCCGCGAGCGGAACGCTCACGGTCTCCGGCGCCGAGGCGGTGCCGACGCTCGGCGATTGGGGCCTCGCGACCCTGGCGCTCCTCATCGCCTTCGGCGCCTGGCGCCGCCTGCACCTGGCCTGACCGGCCAGCCCTTCGGGGCGGGGGGCTCCTCCCCCCCGCCCCGAAGCGCCCTCTCAGGGGGTGCGGGGGGTCTCCCCCCGCGAGCGCAGCGACGTCGGCGCTCTTCGCAGGCCGAAGGGAAACGACCACCTCGCATACGGGATTCGAACCCGTGTTACCGCCG
>JBDIBE010000300.1:0-4559 GCA_039812785.1 Thermoanaerobaculia bacterium
CGGCCCGGGGGGCGGCCGGCGCCTCGGGCCGGGCCGCGCGCCGCACGCCGCTGTCGTCGAGCTGGCGGCGGATCTTCTCGAGCTCCCGGTTGCGCCGGTCCTGCAGGAGGCTCGCCTCGAGGAGGATCTGCCGCGGCTCGACGCCCTCGTCGAGGACGAGGTCGAGGGTGAAGTCGGGCATCCCGCGCATGAGCGAGACGAGGCCGATGCGGAAGACGAAGGAGGCGTCCGCCCACGTCATCATCCGCTCGATCGCCTCGGTCATCTGCGTCGTGACCTCGGCCTCCACCGACTGCCGGTCCGTCACCCCGAGCTCGACGAGCGCGTCGCCGAGGCGCATGCCGGGATAGCGCGTCCGGTAGGCGAGCGCCTCCTGGAGCTTCAGCTCCGTGACCTCCCCCCGCTCCACGAGCCGGTCGCCGAGCGTCTGGTGAGCGTCGCTCGCGACGGCCTGGACGATCTGGCCGCCCCGGAAGACGACGATCCCGTTCGTCCCGTCGGCGCGCGTCAGGAAGAGGGCGCCGCTCTTTCCGCTCACCTGCAGGACCTGCAGGATGTCGGTGAGCGGGAAGTCCTCGAGCTGCCCTTCGAGGCTCGTCGTCTTGTCGGCGGCGGCGGCGACGTCGGACACGGTCAGGTCTTCAGGAGGTCCATGAACCGCTGGACGGTCCTGAGCTTCCGCTCGACGGAGACGTAGGCCTGCGACGAGACCATCGCGAGGGCCGCCTGCTCGCCCAGGAGGTCGAAGAGCTCGCGGTCGAGCTGGGAGAAGCTCGCCTTGTGCTCGAGGAGGGCGTAGATGGTGAGCGCGCCGACGAGCCGGTCGCGGAAGTAGAGCGGCGCGCAGCAAAGCCCCTTCGCCGGCATCTGGAGGACCCCCTCGGGAAGCTCCTCGAGGAAGACGGTCCGCCGCGCCTTGACGGCCTCCCTCTCGACCGGCTCGTCGAGGGTCGCGAGGCGCGGGCCCTCGGGCGGGAGGTCCCCCTCGCGGGCGACGACGGCGAAGTCTCCCTTCGCCTCGTCGGCGAGGTAGAGGACGAACTCGGCGGCGCCGACCAGGTTGACGGCGATCTCGACGATCGTCCGGACGACGGCGTCGGGGTCGGGAGAGGAGTGGAGCTGGAACGTCGCCGCGTAGAGGTTCGTCAGGCTCGTGGAGTGGTCCTCGAGCTCGACGTAGCGCTGCGCGAAGTCGCGGTTCTCGGCCTCGAGCTGCTCGGCCTTCCGGCGGAGCTTCTCGCGGTCGCGAAGCGTCTCCTCGTGGCTCGACTCGAGGAGCGCCTTGGCCGCGGCGATGTCGCGCCGGAGGTCGTCGACCTTCCGCCGGAGCTGGTCGTTGAGCGCGAGGAAGTCGTCCTCGATCGCGCGGCTCCGCTCCTCGAGCGTGCGGAAGAGGTCCTTCAGGGCGTCGGGGCCGGCAGGCGGCGGCGGCTCGCTCACGAGGCCCCCTCCTCCGCCGCGCCGTCTCCGTCGCCGAGCCGGCAGAGCTCGGAGGCGATCTCCTCGACGCCCCAGACGGCGCTCGCGAGCCCCGCCTCGACCACGGCGCGCGGCATGCCGAAGACCGCGCAGCTCGACTCCGCCTCGGCGACGACCGTCCCGCCGGCGGCGACGATCTCCCGCGCCCCCTCCCGCCCATCGGCCCCCATGCCCGTCAGGACGACGCCCAGGGCCTCGCGGCCGAAGACCTTCGCGGCCGCCGAGAAGAGGACGTCGACGGACGGGACGTGGGCCCCGCCGGCCGGCTCGGAGGCGAGCCCGACCTCGGGCCCCTCCGCCCCCCGCGAGAAGACGAGGTGGCGCCCCGCCGGGGCGAGGTACACCCATCCCGGCCGGAAGGGCTCTCCCCCCCGGGCCTCCCTCACCTCGAGGCGCGAAGACTGGTTCAGCCTTTCGGCGAACGCCGCGGTGAACCCCACCGGCATATGTTGAACGATGGCGATCGGAAACGGAAACCCCGCGGGAAGCCGGTCGAGGATCACCTGGAGCGCCGCCGGCCCCCCGGTCGAAGCGCCGATGCAGACCGCCCGGACGCTCCGCGGCAGCCCTCCTCCCCGGCGCGGCTCCGGGCGCGGGCGCTCGGCCGCCGGCTTCTCCAGCGGGGTGCTGAAGCCCGAGACCGCGAGGGCGGCCCGCACCTTCCGGACGACCTCCTCCCCCATGAGCTGGAACTCCATCGACCGGAACTGCCCCTTGTCGATGAACTCGAACGCCCCGAGGGCGAGCGCCTCCATGACGGCCTCGGGGCCGTTGCTCGAGGCGGAGGCGAGGACGACGACGGGGAGCGAGGGCCAGCGCCGCTTGATCTCCTTGAGCGCGGCGAGGCCGTCCATGCCGGGCATCTGGATGTCGAGCGTGACGACGTCGGGCGCGAGGAGGGCGCACTGCCGCACGGCCTCCATGCCGTCCCCCGCCTCGCCCGCCACGGCGAGGCCCGAGCGCGCCTCGAAGACCCTCCGGAGCGCCTTCCTCACGAACGTCGAGTCGTCGACGACGAGGACGCGCGCGTCCCGGCGCGGGGCGGCCCCTTCCCCGCCCCTCACGCCCCCTCCTTCACGTAGAAGATGAAGTCGGGCGCCCGCTCGGGGCGGAAGAGGCGCGTCCGCCCGAGGAGCGACTCGGCGTGGCCGAGGAAGAGCGGCGCGCCGGGCTTCAGGGCCTTGTGGAAGAGGACGGCCGCCCGCTGGATCGTCGCCTCGTTGAAGTAGATGAGGACGTTCCGGCAGAAGACGGCGTCGAAGTGCACGCCGGGGAAGGCGCCTCCGAGGTCCATCAGGTTCAGGACGCGGAAGCGCACGGGCGCCCGGAGCCACGCCTTGAGCCGCAGGCGCCCGTCCTTGCCCGTCGGGCCGAAGTACTTCTCCTTGGCCTCCGGCGGCGTGGCGCGGAACGAGAGCCCCTCGTACTCGCCCTGCTCGGCCTGGCGGACGCGGCTCGGGTTGAGGTCGATCGCGTGGATCTCGAGGGGGCGGCCGAAATACCGGAACTGGTTCTCGTAGTGGACGATCGCGAGCGAGTAGGCCTCCTCGCCCGAGGAGCAGCCGGCGCAGAGGACGCGGACCGGCTCGCCCGCCGGCCGGTCCTTCAGCCGGCGCGGGAGGACGTCGGAGAAGTACCAGTCGAGCTGGTAGCGCTCGCGGAAGAAGTAGGTCTCGTTGTTCGTCAGCGCCTCGGCGAGGAAGGCGAGCTCGTCCGCGGCGCTCGGCGAGAGGACGAGGAAGCGGTAGTACTCGAGGAAGCTCGTCATGGCGCGCGCCTCGAGCCGCTCCTTCAGGCGGAAACGGACCCGGTCGCGCTGCGCCTCGAAGACGTCGAGCCCGAACCGCTCGCGGACGAAGTCGGCGAAGAGGTGGCACTCCTCGTCCGACATCGGCGGGATGCCGGTCGTCCGGTGCGAGAACGGGGCGACGCCGCCTTCCATCCCCTCCTCAGCCTCCCAGCTTGCCGAGGGCGCTCTTCGCCGTCCGGGCGACGACCTCCTCCGGGTCGGCCGTCAGCTTCTTCAGGAGGGCGAGGGCGTCCTTCCCCCCGAGCTCGCCGAGCGCCCACGCCGCGGTGTTCCGGAGCGCCCAGTCCTCGGCGCGCGCGAGCTTGAGGAACGTCGCGAGGCGACCCTCGCGGTGGTGCTTGGCGAGGGCCGCGGCGGCGGCGCGGCGCCGCTCCCGGTCGCGGCCGTGGAGCTCGGCCTCGAGGAAGCGGGCCGCCGCCGGGATCGGGAACGCCCCGACGGCCTCGAGGACGGCGACCTTCTCGAGCGGCTCGGCCGTCCCGTAGAAGGCGATCAGGTCGGGGGCGGCCTCGGCGTACCGGAGCCTTCCGAGCGCGCGGACGACGTAATAGACGCACTCGCGGTCGGTCCGCAGCCGCTCGCGGAGGAGTGGCCCGATCTCCGCCGCGTTCCCGGGATGGGCGAGCCCCTCGATGGCGAGCGTCCGGATCGACGGCTCGGGGTGGTCGAGCAGCGGCCTGAGGCTCGCCGTGACCTCCGGCCCCGTCGCCTCGCTGAGGGCGCGGAGGAGCCCGCGGAGGAGGTCGGTCGGGGCGCCCGGGATCCGCGCGAGCCAGCGCGGCTCGAACGAGCCGTGCGGCAGGCGGCGCGAGACCTCGACGTAGGCGAGGAGCCTCTCTCCGGGCTCCGTCTCCTCGAGGAGGCGCCCGAGGAGCTCGACGTCGGCCGGCTGCGCGAGGTACGGGAGGGACTCGAGCGCCCGGTTCCGCACCGCCTCGCTCCCGTGGAAGAGGAGCGGCAGGACCTTCTCGAAGCTCCCCGCCGGGGCGCGGCGCGCGAGCGAGCGGACCGCCCCCGCGAGGACGTTCGCGTCGGCGTCGGCGAGCTTTCCGAGGACGAGGGCGTTCCCCCACTCCTCGGTCCGGAGGCCGAGCGCCCAGAGCGCCGCGGAGCGGACGAGAGGGCGGGCGTGCGCGGCGGCGGCCACGGCGATCGCCGCCGCCCCCCTCGCCTCCGGCAGCGCGGCGAGGAAGGCGACCGTGTCGGGGGCGAGCGCGGCGTCGTCGAGGTGCTCGACGAGGCCCGGGTAGAGAGACGGGTCGCCGTAGGC
>JBDIBE010000301.1:0-4528 GCA_039812785.1 Thermoanaerobaculia bacterium
GTCGACGTGGCCTGGCTCGTCACGTGGACCTGGGACCGCCTCGCTCTCGTCCCCGTCGCCGCGCTCCTGCCCGCGCTCGTCGAGGCCGCCGCCGAGCCGTTCGAGAAGCCCGCGGCCTGAACGTCAGCGGCGCCGCCGAGCGGCCTCCGCCGCCGGGCGCGCCCAGTCGCCGCTCTTGCCGCCGGTCTTCGCGACGAGCTCGATCGGCCCCACGACGATCCCCTTCTCCGCCCCCTTGCACATGTCGTAGACCGTGAGCGCGGCCGCCGCTGCGGCGACCATCGCCTCCATCTCGTATCCGGTCCTCCCCGTTCCGCGGACGGTCGCAGTCACCTCGACGCGCCTCTCGCGGCCGTTCCGCTCGAGGACGAGGTCGACGGCGTCGAAGAGGAGCGGGTGGCAGAGCGGGATCCACTCGGAGGCGCGCTTGGCGGCCTGGATCCCCGCGACACGAGCCACGGCGAGCGCGTCGCCCTTGCGGTTCTCGGAGGCGTCGAGCGCGGCCCACGCCCGCGGGCCGAGCGAGACGGAGGCGCGCGCCGTCGCCGTCCGCGCCGTCGGGGCCTTGGCGGAGACGTCGACCATCCGCGCGGCGCCTCGCGCGTCGAGGTGGTTCAGGTCAGGCGCTCTCTTCTTCGAGGGCACGGTATTCCTCCGGCGTGTTGACGTTGCGGAAGGCGCCCGGGGCGAAGCCGGGCAGCCGCTCCGTCTCCTCCTCCGAGAGGACGAGAGCGCCGGCCGCCTCGATCGCGCGACGGAGCGAGAGGTCCCCCGCGGCGACGGCGGCGCGAAGGGCCGGGAGCGCCCGGTCCGTCCAGGCCGCGCAGAGGGGCTGCGGGTGCCCCCCGTCCGTCGGCACGACGGCCGTCGCGCCCGTGCGGGAGGCGAGGTCGAGCAGCGCGGCGAGGAGCGCCTCCGGGACGCGCGGGACGTCGGCGGCCAGGACGAGGGCCGTGTCCCCGGGGCAGGCCTCGAGCGCCGCCACGAGCCCGTGGAGGGCGGCCCGGTCGGCCGTCGCGTCGGAGACGAACGGGAACCCCGTCCCCGCGAGCGCTCCCGGCTCCTTGCCGACGAAGGCCGCCCGGCCGCAGACCCTCTCGAGCTTCCGGGCCTGGAGCAGCGCCATCGGGACCCCGCCGAGGGGGAGGAGCGGCTTGTCCCGCCCCATGCGGGTGGAGAGGCCGCCGACGAGGACGAAGCCGTGCGCCAGGGCGGCCTCCGTTCCCGTCAGACGAGCTTGAGGAGGTGCCCCATCTTCGCCTTCTTGACGGAGAGATACCCGCGCGTCGACTCGGTCGGGGGAATCTCGAGGGGGACCCGCTCGACGATCTCGAGGCCGAAGCCGTCGAGGGCGACGTACTTCGAAGGGTTGTTCGTCAGGAGGCGCATCCGCTTCACCCCGAGGTCGCGGAGGATCTGGCACCCGATTCCGTAGTCGCGGACGTCGGGTGCGAAGCCGAGCGCTTCGTTCGCGGCGACGGTGTCCATCCCCTGGTCCTGGAGGTCGTAGGCGCGGAGCTTGTTGAGGAGGCCGATGCCGCGCCCCTCCTGGAGGAGGTAGAGGAGCACCCCCTTCCCCTCGGCGGAGATCATCTCGAGCGCGCGGTTGAGCTGCTCGCCGCAGTCGCAGCGCGCCGAGCCGAAGACGTCGCCCGTCAGGCACGCCGAGTGGACGCGGACGAGCACCGGGTCGTCCTCGGCGATCTCGCCCTTCACGAGAGCGAGGTGCTCCTCGTTCGTCAGGTCCGATCGGTAGGCGATGACGCGGAAGTCTCCGTTCCGCGTCGGGAGGCTCGGCGAGGCGACGCGCTGGATCAGACGCTCGTGGAGCATCCGGTGCCGGATGATGTCGGCCACCGAGACGAGCGGGATGCCGTGCCTCTCCGAGACGCGGAGGAGATCGGGCACGCGGGCCATCGCCCCGTCGTCGTTCAGGATCTCGCAGATGACGGCGGCGGGCATGAGCCCCGCGATCCGGGCGAGGTCGATCGAGGCCTCCGTGTGCCCCGCCCGCTTCAGGACGCCCCCCTTGCGGGCCCTGAGCGGGAACATGTGGCCGGGCCGAAGGAGGTCGTGCGGCTTCGACCTCGGGTCGACGAGGGTCCTCACGGTCTGCGCGCGGTCGGCGGCGGAGATCCCCGTCGTCGTCTTGCCCCGCGCCTCGACGGAGACCGTGAACGCGGTGCCGTAGCTCGACGTGTTCTGCTCGACCATCGGGGCGAGGTCGAGCTCGTCGCAGCGCTCCTCGGTGAGCGAGACGCAGACGAGGCCGCGCCCCTCCCGGGCCATGAAGTTGACGGCCTCGGCGGTGACGTGCTCCGCCGCGAGGCAGAGGTCGCCCTCGTTCTCGCGGTCCTGGTCGTCGGCGATGATCACGAATCGGCCCTGCCGGTAGTGCTCGGCGGCCTCGGGGACGGAAACGAAGCCCAAGGGAGAACCTCCGGGCCGCGCCTGCGCGGCCCGCCCGATTGTACCGGGACGGCTCAGGGCTCCTCGGCGCCCTCCCCCGCCTTCGGCCGGCTCGCCCGGAACGGGTGGGCCGAGAGGACGGCCCGCTTGCCGACCTCGCGGATCAGGGTCTTCAGGAAGACCTCGAACTGGTGCGCGGCAGGGAGGAAGGCGCGCGGCGTCCGTTCCCTCGAGAAGCCGGCGTGGAACCGGTCGAAGAGGGTCCAGTCCTTGAACATGAGGTGCTTCATCGAGCCGCGACGGAAGGCGTCGAGCGTGTCGACCATCGCCTTCAGGCTCTTCT
The DNA here is from genome assembly GCA_039812785.1 of Thermoanaerobaculia bacterium. Taxonomy (GTDB): domain Bacteria; phylum Acidobacteriota; class Thermoanaerobaculia; order UBA5066; family UBA5066; genus UBA5066. Next base: position 2,753 of record JBDIBE010000301.1, read on the forward strand.
TGTCGGCGGCGCGCGAGAAGGCCTGGACCGACTGGAGGAGCCCCCAGAGGTCGTCGCGGAGCTTGAGGCTCTGGTCGAGCTTCGTCCGGTACTCGGGGAAGAGGGCCTTCCCGTCGACCTCCGACGAGAAGGTCTCGGCGAGGCCGATGATGCTCTGCTGGAAGAGGTCCTTCAGGATCCCCGCGGAGTCTTCCATCCGCGCGTAGACGAGCTTCGGGTCCTTCATCAGGACGACGTCGACGAGCTCGACCTCCATCACCTTCCGGAGCTCCATCTCGACGGAGAAGACGAGGCGCTCGAGGCCGGCGGCGATCGCCGATTCCTCCGGGAAGCGCGGGAGGAGACGCTTGCGGATGAACTCCGAGAGCCCGGCCGACTGCGCCCGGATGAGGCTGAAGACGAGGAGCGCCCTCTTGACCGTCGCCGGGGAGTCGATCGTCTGCCGGACCCGCTCCGTGTAGCGGAGCCCCTTGAAGAGCTCGACGAAGAGGGCGGCGAGGGCCGACTTCTGCCCCGCGTCGGTGACGGCCGCGAGGACCCGCGCGAGCGACTGCTTCGAGTCGCGGTCGAGGACGGGCCGGAGGTTCTCGCGGAAGAGGACGCCGAGGTTCGGGTCGCTCTTGAGCGTCCCGACGACGATCCGCCCGAGGGAGAGGTAGGTCTGGAGCGGCAGGAACGGCGAGCGCGAGAGCTCGTCGAGGACCTTCGAGAAGTCGTCGAGCTTCTCGACGACGAGCGCGAGCTCCGTCTCCGCGCTCCCGCGCCGCTGCGGCAGGGAGCTCGTGCCGGTCGCCCTCGCCACCTGGCTGTCGAGGAAGAGGAGGAACGAGGCGAGGTCCTCCTTCCCCTCCCCGAGGAGGTGCGTCGTCAGGAGGGCGAGGTGCGAGACGCCCGAGCGGACGACCGCGACCTCCTCGACGAAGTTCTTCAGCGAGGCGTGCGACCTCTCGAACGAAGAGAGCGGGAGGTGCTCGAGGACGAAGAACCTCTCCACCCCCTTGAGCCACATCTCCATCTCGAACAGGTAGTCGTACTTGACGCGGTTCGAGAAGAGAGCGGACGTCTCGAGGACCGTGAAGCGCGGCATGGTTACCGCGAGTTTACGCTGCCGGGCGCGCGGTCAGCGGGGCGAAGGCGCGAGGCCCGGGGGCGCTTCCCGCGACCCCTCGGTCACCCGGACGGAGAGGATCCGGTCGTTCTGCTCGATCCTCTCGACGACCTCCATCCCCTCCGTCGCCTCGCCGAAGACGGTGTAGGCGCCGTCGAGGTGGGGCTGCCGGGAGAGCGTCACGAACCACTGCGAGCCCCCCGTGTCCGGGCCGGAGAGCGCCATCCCGACGGTCCCGCGGCGGTACGGGCGGGGGTTCAGCTCGTCGCGGAGCGCGTACCCCGGCCCCCCCGTCCCGTCGCCGCGCGGGTCGCCCGCCTGGACGACGAAGTCGGGGACGACCCGGTGGATCGTCGTCCCGTCGAAATACCCCTTCCGGGCGAGCGCGGCGAAGCTGTCGACCGTCATGGGCGACTCCGCCGGGAGGAGCTCGACCTCGAAGCGGCCGCGGGTCGTCTCGACCGTCGCCACGAGGCGCCCCGTCTCGGCGAGCCGCGCGAGGCGGGCGTAGTCCGCCTTCCCGAGCCGCGTCCTCACCGCCCGGAACGGGAGCCTCGCCGGGTCCTCCCCGCACTTCTCCACGAGGAGCCGGCGAGCCCGGGCCCTCACGAGATCGTCCTCGTCGTCGCGGCGCGCCGCGAGGAGCGGGCAGGCCCCCTCGGCGAGCG
>JBDIBE010000302.1:0-4503 GCA_039812785.1 Thermoanaerobaculia bacterium
AGGCCGTAGCGCCGGAAGACCTCCGCTTCGACGAGGGCGTCCTCGAGCGCGGCGTCGCCGCTCGGTCCGCGAGACGCGGGCCCGAACGACACGGGCTCCTCGAGCCCCGCTCCCGGGAAGGACTCGCCGGTCGGAAGCGAAGCCGGGACCCACTCGGCCGGCGCGGCCGGCTCGACCTCCGAGAGCGCCGGGATCTCGAACGACGGGGGCGGACCGAAACCGGCGGGCGGAGCGAGGTCGAGGTCGAGCGCCGGGAACGCCCCGCCGGCCGCAGGCGCGATCTCGGCCCCGGGAAGGAGCTCCTCGACCTCCTCCGCCTCGGGCGCGGCGGGGGCGCGCGCGCCCTTTCGCGACGCCTCAGCCTCGCGCTCCTCGAACGCCTCGAGCGCCTCGGCGGCGGTGAGAGTCCCCCAGGGCTCCACGGCCTCGTCCTCGGACGGCTCCCGGCGCGCAGCCGCAAGGCCGCGTGGCGGCGTCGGCGGCGCCTCGGCGGCCGCCGGCGCCTCGTCGACGGCCTCGACCTCGCCGAGGTCGAACTCGAACTCCGCGGCCGCCCCGACTTCCGGCTCGGGCTCCGGAGGGGGCGGCGGGGGCGGCGCGGGCGCCGGAACGGGAGCGGGGGCGCGCAGCGCGTTCGGGCCGAATCCGGAGATGGAGACCTCGAGGTTGCGCTCGATCGTCGTCGGCGGGACGCGCGGCGGCACGACGGAGACGACCGGCGCGGAGGGCTCGAGCTGCGCGAGCCGGGCGCGGAACTCGGCGTTGTCCGGCTGAACGCGCATGCAGAGGCGGAGGAGGTCGGCCGCCTCGGCGACCTTCCCCTTCTTGCGATAGAGCTCCGCGAGGGCGGAGCGGTACGGCAGCGCCGTCGCCTCGTCGCCCGCGCCGGCTGCGACGTCGACGATCTTCTTGACGACGTCGTCCGCGTCCGGAGCGGCGCGCGCGATCGGCACGAGGAGCGCGAGGGCCTTCTTCGGCTCGCCTCTGCGCACGGCCGCGTCCGCGAGAGGCGCGGCGGCGACCCAGGCGAGGTCGGGCCGGCGTCCCTTCAGCTGGATCCTCACCGCCGCGGAAAGGACCTCCTCGTTCTCGGGCTCCACCGCCCGCGCCTTCTCGGAGAAGCTGCGCGCCTCGGCGATGTCGTTCGCGGCGAGCGCCGCCTCGGCCGACATCAGGAAGAGCGGAACGGAGCGCGGGCTCGCCTCGAGCCCCTTCCGGAGGACCGCTCGAGCCTGCTCGACGGAGTTCATCGAGACGAGGAGCGGCACGAGCGTCTTCAGGATGTCGACGTTGTCGGGAGCGAGGCGGAGCGCCTTCTCGTAGACCCGGATCGACTCCTCGTGAGCGCCCCGCTCGGAGAGGGCGGCCGCGACGACCGCGTACTCCTTCAGGGCCTCCTGGATCCGCTTGCCCTGCGTGAAGAGGTCGGCGAGCTTCACGTGCAGCTGCAGGTTCTGCGGCTCGATCGCGACCATCTTCTGGTAGATCCCGATCGCGCCCGCGAGGTTGTCCTGCTTGAGGAGGTAGTCCGCGAGGACCTGGTAGTTGCTCTTCGCCTCCATCCAGAGCTGCTGCTTGACGTAGAGCTCCGCCAGCTTCTCGTAGATGTCGAGGCGCGAGGGATCGAGCTTGTTGATCTTCTTGTACATCGCGATCGCGCGGACGTAGAAGCCGTCGCGCGCGTAGTGCTCGGCGATGCGCAGGAAGAAGGGGATCGAGTCCTCGTTCTTCCCCAGGCGGACGTTCAGGTCGCCCACCTTGTTCAGGATGTTGATGTCGGCGGGCGTCTCCTCGAGGACCTTGAGGTAGTCCTTCAGCGCGGCGTCGACCTTTCCCTTCTGCAGGGACTTCTCCGCAGAAGAGATGAGGGACTCGCGCTTGCTGGCCACGGCTGATCTTCGCCTGAACCCTCACACCGCCGCAACGGTGGAGGCGCTCCGGGCCGGAGAAAGGACCCCCGCGAAGCTCAGGCGGTGGTCCGGCGACGGGCCGTGGAGGCGAAGGGCGGCGAGGTGCGCGGCGCTCCCGTAGCCCTTGTGCGCGGCGAAGCCGTACCAGGGGCGCTCGCGGTCGAGCCCCGAGAGGACCTCGTCCCGCGCCGTCTTCGCCAGGATCGAAGCGGCCGCGATGCAGGCGACGGTCGCGTCGCCCTTCACGACGGCCCTCTGAGGGAGCGGGAGCGCGGGGATCGGGAAGCCGTCGACGAGGACGAGCCCGGGGCGGGCCCCCCGCCCCTCGAGCGCGGCGAGGGCGCGCCGCATCGCGAGGAAGGAGGCCGGGGCGATCCCGAGGCCGTCGATCTCGGCCGCCGTCGAGGAGCCGACGCCCCACGCGACGGCGACGGCGCGGATGCGTCGCGCGAGGTCCTCCCGGACCTCCGGCGCGAGCCTCTTCGAGTCGTCGAGCCCGAGAAGGGCCGGCTCGGGCGGAAGGACGACCGCCGCCGCGTAGACCGGGCCGGCGAGCGCCCCGCGCCCGGCCTCGTCCACTCCCGCGACGGCGCGCGCGCCGAGAGCGCGCGCCTCCGCCTCCATCGCGAGGAGGCCGGAGACGCGGCGGCGTTCGGCTTCGAGGGAGGAGGACCGACCGTTCCGAGGCTCGGCCGCGGCGCGGGTCGACGGTCTCGGGGAGCCCGGTCGACGGTCCATCCCTCTCCTCGTCCGGCGGGCGCGGGGCGCGCCCGCCCGGGGGCCACGGCCCCCCTGGGGATCAGGCGTCCCGCTTCTCGGCGATGCGGGCGGCCTTGCCGCGGAGCTTCCGCAGGTAGTAGAGCTTGGCGCGACGGACGACGCCGTGACGCTCGACCTCGATCTTGTCGAGGACCGGCGAGTGGACGGGGAACGTCCTCTCGACTCCGATTCCCTGGGAGACCTTGCGCACGGTGAAGGTCTCCCGGACGCCGCCGCCGCTCCGGGCGATGACGAGACCGTTGAAGACCTGGATCCGCTCCTTCTCCCCCTCGCGCACCTTGACGTGCACCTTCACGGTGTCGCCGGGGGCGAACGGCGGAATGTCCCCGCGCAGAGCATGGCGTTCCGCCTCGAGCAGCTTGTCCATTTCGAGGAACCTCCGAAGACGTCTTGCCCGCCCCGGCGAAGGGGACACCTTCCCCTCCCCCGATGGACGGCCAGAACGCGGATTCTACGAATTCCCGGGCCGACCGGCAACCCGGTCCCCGCCGAAACGCTCGAGGAGCCTGCGGTCCTCGTCGCTCGCGGGGACGAAGCGCTCGAGGAGGTCCGGCCGGTGCCGGGCCGTCTCCTCGAACTGCCGCTCCCGCCTCCAGCGACGGATCCGCTCGTGGTGGCCGGAGAGGAGCGGCTCGGGGACGGCGAGCCCCCGGAACTCGCGCGGACGGGTGTAGTGCGGGTGGTCGAGGAGGCCGTCCTCGAAGCTGTCGAGGCGGACGCTGTCCTCCTCCCCCACGACCCCGGGGACGAAGCGCGAGACCGCCTCGAGGAGGGCGAGCGCCGCGACCTCGCCTCCCGGAAGGACGAAGTCGCCGAGAGAGACCTCTTCGTCGACGAAGCCCGCCTCGCGGACCCTCTCGTCGATCCCCTCGTAGCGGCCGCAGACGAGGACGATTCGCGGACGCGAGGCGAGCTCGCGGGCGAGCGCCGCGTCGAGCCGGCGGCCGCGCGGCGAGAGGTAGACGACGTGAGGCGCCGGGGCGTCCTCTTCGGCGCGGAGGGCCTCGATCGCGGCGCAGAGCGGGGGGGCGGCCAGCACCATCCCGGGGCCGCCGCCGAACGCCTCGTCGTCCACCTTCCGGTGCGGGTCGTCGCTGAAGAGGCGCAGGTCGACGACGCGGACGTCGAGGAGCCCGTCGTCGATCGCCTTCCCGACGAGCGCCTCGGCGAGGGGCGAGGCGAAGTAGCCGGGGAAGATGGTGAGGAGGTCGAACCTCATTCGTCGAGGAGCCCCGCGGGCGGGTCGAGGACGACGACCTTCCTCCCGACGTCGACCGAGACGACGATCGGCTCGACGAAGGGCACCTGCCGCTCGCCGCGCGGCGTCGCGACCTCGAGGAGGCTCCGGCCCGCGACGTCGACGAGGGCCGTGACGACGCCGAGGTCGTTCCCGGCACGGTCGACGGCGCGGCACCCCTCGACGTCGAAGTGGTAGACGAAGCCGTCCGGCCGCGGGACCTCGCTGCCTCGGGGGACCGAGAGCTCGAGCCCGCGCAGCTCCTCGGCGCCGCTGCGATCCTCGATCCCCTCGAAGGAGATCAGGAGGCGGTCGCCGGCCGCGCGCAGGGCGGCGACGACGAGCGGGCGCCGCCCCTCCCCGCGCGCGTCGAAGGCGACGAGGGCCAGCCCGGGGACGAACCGGTCGGGAAAGTCCGTGAGGACCTCGACGCTCATCTCGCCGCGCAGGCCGTGGGGCCGCGCGAGGCGCCCGACGACGACGAGGTCCTCCGCCGTCACGTCGAAGGCCCCGTCAGGCCTTCGGGCGGGCGATGAGCTTCTGGATCGTCTCGGACGCCGTGGCGCCCTTGGCGAT
>JBDIBE010000303.1:0-4491 GCA_039812785.1 Thermoanaerobaculia bacterium
CGTCGCCTTCGCGAGCGCCGCCGCGCGCAGCGAGCCGCCGACGCCGCGACAGTGGGCCGGCCTCGCGGCCGCCGTCGCCGGGATCGCGCTCTACTTCGGTCGCGCCCCGCTCGGCGTCTCGGGCGCGGCGGGTCTCGCGGCGGGGCTCGTCTCGCTCGCGGCGAACGCCGGAGGATCGCTCCTCGGGCGGAAGGTGAACCGGGAGGCGACGGTCTCCTCCCTCCAGGTCACCTTCGTCAGCATCGCCGTCGGGTCGGCCGTCCTCCTCGGGGCGGGGGTCGCCCTCGAGGGGTTCCCGGCCCTCGACCTCCGCTCGGCGGCGGTCGTAGCCTGGCTCGCCGTCGTCAACACCGCATTCGCCTTCACCCTCTGGAACCGATCGCTCCGGACGCTCACGGCCTTCGAGTCGAGCGTCGTCAACGGCCTCATGCTCCCGCTCGTCGCCCTCCTCGCCGTCCTCCTCCTCGGCGAGACGCTCGACGCGCGGCAGGTCGCAGGGCTCGTCCTCGTCGCGGCCGGGACGCTCGTCGTCCAGCTCCCGGGGGCGCGCTGACGCCCGCGCCGCGACCGGCGACAATCGGCCCGATGAGGCTCACGCGCCACCCTCACGTCGAAGTCGACCTGCCGAAGGGCCCGCCCTCTCCCGAAGAGCTCGAGGCGATCGAGAAGGCCGTCGGCGCGCCCCTGCCGGGCGCGCTCGTCGAGTTCCTGTCGGAGGCGAACGGCGGCAAGCTCGACTACGTGTTCGAGCTGCCGACCGAGGCCGGCCTCTTCCCGCTCTTCTTCTACACGCTCTATTCGACGCGCCTGCCGTACCCCGGACGCTCGGCGGCCGGCCTGATCCTCCACGAGCTCGAGGTCGAGCGGCGCCTGAAGGGCCTTCGTCCCGGCCTCCTACCGATCGCGGGAGACGGCGGCACCTCCGTCCTCTACGTCGACCTCGTCCCGGAGCGCTGCGGGCGGATCGTCGCGTACGTCGAGGGCCTCCCCGGCTGGGACGGCACCCCTGAAGGCTCCTTCGTCGACGTCGCCCCCGACCTCGACGCCTTTCTCTCCGCGCTGTTCCTGAACACCGTGGACGAGCCCAAGCGCGGCGGGTGACCCTTTGAACCCACCCCTCGCCCCCCACCCACCACCCTTCGCGGTGCGCACGCCTTCGGCGCGCGGTCTGTCATGAAGACGGGGCGAGAAACAACTGGGGTCAAAACAAGAGAGCCTTGGGGTCAGGTCTTGATTTTCTATTTTGGGCGGAGCCCGGCGGGATAGGATTCGAGCATGGCGGCGAGACGTCTCCTCATGCTGGTCCTGGTCCTCTCGGCGGCGGCCGCGGGCGCGGCCCCTGCCCCCCTGACGCGGGTGCCGGCCCCGCCGGGCGTCGCGGCGGAGGCGCGGACCCTCCTCGAGACCCAGGCCGCGGCCTGGAACCGCGGCGACCTCGAGGCGTTCTGCGCCGTCTACGCCGAGGACGCGCTCTTCGCGACGGCCTTCGGCCTCACGAAGGGGCGGGCCGAGGTGCTCGCCCGGTACAGGACGCGGTACCCCGACGCGGCCGCCCGCGGGACGCTTTCCTTCGAGGTGCTGTCCGTCGACGTCCTCGCCCCGGCGGAGCCGAGGAGGGTCGACGCGATCGCCGTCGTCGCGCGGTGGAAGATCGAGCTGAAGGACAAGCCCCCCGCGCAGGGCCTCACCGTCCTCAACCTCGTCCGCGGCGGCGCCGGCTGGCGGATCGTCCACGACGCCTCGATGTGATGCGAAGGGCGGCCGTTCTCCTCTCCCTCCTCTTCGCCGCGAGCGCGCTCTCCGCGCCTCCCGAGCCGTCGTCGCGCCCCGCGGCCCCCCGTCCCGCCGCCCCCGCGAGGCTCCCGGAGCTCTCCTGGATGACGGGCCGCTGGGTCGGCGAAGAGAGGGAGCCCTTCTCGGAGGAGTCGTGGGGCGCCGCCGCGGGCGACTCGATGGTCGGCACGTGGCGCCTGGTGGCGAAGGGGTCGACGAAGCTCTTCGAGCTCCTGACGCTCCTCGAGGAGGACGGGGGCGTCACGCTCCGCCTTCGACACTTCGACCGCCGCGCCGTCGCGTGGGAGGAGAAGGACGCGCCGGTCGCCCTCCCGCTCGTGGCGACGGGGAGGAGCCTCGCCGTGTTCGAGGGGAAGGAGGGGGACGCCTTCGTCCGCCTCACCTACCGCCGGGAGGGGAAATCCCTGACCGCCGTCCTCGAGAAGGGGCGGGAGCCCGCCCGGACCTACCGCTTCCGGAAGGCCCGCTGAGCCGGGCGGGCACGCCGCGCCGCTATCATTCGGGGCGATGGTGCGCAGGGCCCGATGGCTCGCCGTCGCGCTGCTCCTCCTCGCGGGAGCGGCTCCTGCGGCCGACGCGCCGCACCGGCCGCGCGTCGGCCTCGCCCTCTCCGGCGGCTCGGCCCACGGCCTCGCGCACGTCGGGGTCCTGAAGGTCCTCCAGGAGCTGCGCGTGCCGGTCGACTGCGTGGCCGGCACGAGCATGGGGTCGATCGTCGGCGGGCTCTACGCGACCGGGATGCCGCCCGGCGAGATGGAGCGGATCCTCGAGACGACGGACTGGGAGGACCTCCTCGACGATCGCCCGTCGCGCGACCGCCTCTCCTACAGGCGCAAGCAGGACGACGTCCTCAACTGGTTCGACCTCGAGATGGGGCTGACGAAGAAGGGGATCGCCTTCCCCTCCGGCCTCATCGCCGGGCAGAAGCTCGGCTTCCTCCTCAAGTCGCTCACGCTCGGCACGGTCGGCACGGAGAGCTTCGACGACCTGCCGATCCCGTTCCGCTGCGTGGCGACGGACATCGCGACGGGCGAGAAGGTCGTCCTCTCGGAGGGGAGCCTCGCGGAGGCGATCCGCGCGAGCATGTCGATCCCCGGCGTCTTCTCGCCGGTGCCGCGGGGCGACCGGCTCCTCGTCGACGGCGGCCTCGTCGAGAACCTCCCGGCCTCCGAGGTCCGGGAGATGGGGGCCGACGTCGTCATCGCGGTCGACGTCTCGAGCCGGAAGTTCGACCCGGAGAGGCTGAAGTCGTTCGGCGGCGTCCTGAGCCGGATGACGAGCCTCCCGATCGTGAGGAACGTCTCGGAGTCCGTCGAGGAGGCGAGCATCGTCCTCGCGCCGAGGGTGGGAGACGTCCCGTCGATGGACTTCTCCCGGGGCGCCGAGCTCGTCGCGCGCGGGGAGGCGGCCGCCCGCGCGCAGGCGGACGTCCTCTCGGCGCTCTCGGTCTCCGAGGAGGAGTACCGGGCCTGGCGGGCCCGGGTGCAGGGCGGGCGGGGCGAGCCACCCGTCGTCGACGCGATCCAGACGGTGAGCGCCGGCGTCGACCCGCAGCAGGTCACCTCCCGGCTCGAGACCCGGACGGGGAGGCCGCTCGACGTCGCCGTCCTCAGGCGCGACCTCGACCGGATCTACGAGATGGGGGTCTTCGAGACGGTCGAGTTCCGCTTCCTCAGGGACGAGGGCCGCAACGTCCTCGTGATCGACGCGCGGCCGAAGTCGTGGGGGCCGACCTTCCTCCGCGTCGGGAGCGGCTTCGAGGCGAACTTCGACGGGGACGCGACGCTCGCCCTCCGGGGGCTCGTCCACGCGATGCAGCTGAACGGCCGCGGCGCGGAGCTGAAGGTCCGGCTCGAGCTCGGCACGGTGCCGGGGCTCCACCTCGAGGCCTACCAGCCCCTCGACTACCGCGGGCGCTGGTTCGTCTCGAGCGACGTCTCCTTCACCCGATCGCTCGCCCGGATCTCGACGCCCGAGGGGCTCGTCGGGGAAGGGCGCGTCACGCTCCTCCAGGGGTCCGTCGACGGGGGGGTCTCGCTCGGGTCGTGGGGCCAGCTCCGCGGCGGCCTCTTCCGCGGCACCGGGACGGGCAAGCCGCTCGTGACGAACCTCCCGCTCGAGGACGTCGACTTCGAGCTCGGCGGCCTCTTCGCCTACGCGGGGGTCGACACGATCGACAGCCTCGCCTTCCCGACGCGCGGGACGTTCGCCTTCGCGCAGGTCGAGGGCTTCCGCGAGGCGCTCGGCTCCGACTCCACGTTCAACCGCCTCATGATCCGCGGCACGCACGCGGTCCCGCTCGGCCGGGAGACGGCGGCGCTCTTCACCGGCGGCTGGGAGGACGCGCTCGGGAGCGAGCCGCCCTTCTACCTCCTCTTCCGCCTCTCCGACTTCACCCGCCTCGCCGCGCTCTCGCGGGAAGACGCCGCGGGCGAGCGGGCGGCCTACGCCGCCGTGACGCTCCAGCGTCGGATCGGGAGGCTGCCGACGCGCGTCGGGCGCGGGATCTGGGTCGGCGGCGTCCTCGAGGCCGGACGGGTCTGGGCGCGCCGGGAGGACGCCGGGTTCGACGGCGTCCGTCCCGCGGGCGGCGTCTTCGCGGGCGCCGACACCGTCCTCGGCCCCGTCTACGCGGGCCTCGGCCTCGGCTACGGCGGCAACACGTCACTCTACGTCTTCCTCGGCCGGCCGTACTGA
>JBDIBE010000304.1:0-4489 GCA_039812785.1 Thermoanaerobaculia bacterium
GGACATGCAGGGGCGTTCGGGGTGTTCGATCACGACGATCCTCCATTTCCGCGCCTCGGGCCGCCGAGGACTTTGTTTTACCCGGATGAAATATCGTCGTCAATATCATCCGGGTAAAAAGTGGATTCATCGAACGAATTCTCCGATCCGGCGGAGTCGCGATTGACAGCGCGCCGCGAGCGACCCAGATTATTAGTTGTTCTGACTACTACTATTCAAGATGCCGTCGTCAAGTCGCTCTGCGAGCTCGGCTTGTCCGAGATCGAGGCGCTCGTCTACGCCTGCCTCGTCCAGGAGGGGCCGGCGACGGGCTACAGGATCAGCCACGCCATCGGGAAGCCGACGGCGAACACGTACAAGGCGATCGCCTCCCTCGCCCGGCAGGGAGCCGTGCAGGCCGACAGCGGGGAAGGGAAGCTCGTCCGGGCGATCCCCCCCGACGAGCTCCTCGCCGGCCTCGAGAGGCGCGCCCGGGAGAGGCGCGAGGCCGCGCGCGCCCTCCTCGCGGAGCGGGCGGACCGGCCCGAGGACGACCGGGTCTACTCGCTCGAGGCCCGCGACCAGGTGCTCGAGAGGGCGCGCGCGCTGCTCGGCCGGGCGCGCGAGATCGTCCTCGCCGACCTCTTCCCCGGGCCGCTCGACGCCCTCGCCGCCGACCTCGCCGACGCCGCGGCGCGCGGCGTCCGCGTCGTCGCCAAGGTCTACGAACGGCGGGACGTCCCGGGCGTCGCGGAGGTCCTCGAGCCCGACGCGGCGAGGGCCCTCTCCGAGTGGCCGGGGCACCCGCTCACCCTCGTCGTCGACGCCGAGGAGCACCTCCTCGCGCTCCTCGACGGCGCGCTCGCACGCGTCCACCAGGCCGTCTGGAGCCGCAGCGCGTTCCTCTCCTGCCTCCACCACAACCACGTCGCGATGGAGCTCCTCCACACCGCCTGGAAGGGGCGCGACGCGCTCTCGGGGAGCGACGCCCTCGTCGGCATCTCGCTCCTCTCGAGCCGCCCCCCGGGCCTCGGCCGCCTGCAGGCGAGCTCGGAAGGGGTCAGGTCTTGATTTTCTATTCTAGGCGCCGGCGGCGGGCTGCGCAGCTCCGTCGGCCGGGACGCTCCACGTGATGCCCGGAGCGCGCCCTTCCCGGTAGCGGAACGAGACCCGCGCGCCCGCCGCGAGGGGCGGAAAGCCCCAGAGGACCTCGGGCGTCGTCAGCCCGGAGGCCCCCTCGGCGACGGCGTGGCCGCCGAAGACGCTCACCGACGTGAGGAGGGTCGCCCTCCTTCGCGGGCCGACGGCCGCGGGGAGGACGACCGTGACGGGCGGGAAGGCGCACGCCGGTCCGACGGCGCTCTCCCGGGTCAGCTCGAGGAGCCGTCCCACGGGGACGCGCGCCGTCGCGCGCGCCGCCGCTCCCGCGCCGGCGGCCGTCTCGACCTCGGGATCCGAGAGGACGAGGTCGACGGCGATCCGTTCCGGCAGGAGGAGGCCCAGCGGCGCGAGGTGCGGCACGAGGTTGCGGCAGAGGGCGGCCTGCGGCTCGCGGGCGAGGCTCCGCTCCATCGCCTCGACGACGAGGAGGTCGAAGCGCTCGCCCCTCGGCGGGGCCCACGACGTCGCATCGGCGACGACGACCTCCCGGACGAAGCCCGCGAGCCCGAGCGCCTCGATGAGCCTCGCGACCGACGCGGCCGCGGCGGGATGCACGTCGAGGAACGTCACGCGGACGGAGCCGGGCTCCCGCCGCGCCAGGAGAGGCACGACGAGCGGCGCGAGCGGCCCCGAGCCCGCGTAGAGGACCTCGGCGGCCCGGCCCGGAGCGCGCTCGTGGAGCCTCTCGAGCGCCGCGTCGCCGCCGCGCAGGAAGGCCGCCGTGCGGGCGGCGTCCCGCGTACAGCGCGCGGCGTCGAGGGGGGAAAGGGCCCGCCCGGAGGGGAGAGCCGACTCCCTCGCCCGCTCCCCCTGCTCCTCGAGGCCCGCGAGGCGGGAGAGGAGGTCGTGGAGGTCGAGCGCCGACCCGTCCAGCTCTCCGGCGGTCGCGCGCGCGTCGAGGAGCGTCTCGGCGAGGCGAAGGAGGACGGCCCGCGGATCGCCCGCGAGCGAGTCGGACGCGGGGCGGTACGGGCGGTCGTCCAGCCTGCGGCCCCCCTCAGAAGATCGACAGCGCCGTCTTCGTCGTGAGGAGCTCGAGGGCCATCGTCCCCGCGAGCGAGTTCCCCTTCTCGGAGAGCCCGGGCGAGAAGACCGCCGCGACGAACTTCCCCGGCATGACGGCGACGACGCCGCCCCCGACGCCGCTCTTGGCCGGGAGGCCGACGCGGTAGGCGTAGTCGCCCGCCTCGTCGTAGACGCCGCACGTCAGCATCACCGAGTTCACCCTCTTCACCTGCCGCGCGGCAGCGACCTCCTCGCCCGTGACGGAGAGCCCTCCCGTCGCGAGGTAGTGGAACGCGGCGGCGAGCTCGACGCAGCTCATCGAGAGGGAGCAGAGCCGGAAGTAGGCGTCGAGGACGCGGTCGGGGCCGTTCTTCAGGTTCCCGAACGACGTCAGGAAATGGGCGAGGGCGCGGTTTCGGTGCCCCGTCGCGCGCTCGGAGGCGGCGACCGCCTCGTCGTACGCGAGCGCGCCGTTGCCCGAGGCGCGCCGCACGAAGTCGAGGACGAGGTCCTCGCCCTCGCGCTCGTGGCCGAGGACCATGTCGAGGACGACGAGCGCTCCCGCGTTGATGAAGGGGTTCCGCGGGACGCCGCGCTCCACCTCGAGCTGGACGAGCGAGTTGAAGGCGGTGCCCGAGGGCTCGCGCCCGACGCGCTCCCAGACGGCGTCCCCGTCGAGGCGCATCGCGACCGTGAGGCTGAAGACCTTCGCGATGCTCTGGATCGAGAACCGCTCCTCCGCGTCGCCGACGGAGAAGGCCTTCCCGTCCACCGTCCGCACCGTCATCCCGAAGCGGTCGGGCGGGACCTCGGCGAGCGGCGGGATGTAGTCGGCGACGCGCCCCTGCCCGACGAGCGGCCGCACCTCGGCGGCGATCTCGGAGAGGAGGCGCGCCCAGTCCACGGCGCGATCCTACCGAAGCCGCGGGGCGGGCCTCTGGTGGCGGACGAGGACGACGAAGCCGCCCGGCCCGGAGTCGATCTCGACGAGCGCCGTCCCGCTCATGACCTTCCCCTCCGGGTCCGGGTCGGATGCCCACGAGGCGGAGGTCGTCCACGGAAGGGCGGCGTCGGGCGGCGCGGTCGCGGGGATCGTCAGGCTCGCGGCGACGTGCGGCGGGATCCCGGCGAGGACGAGCCTCGAGGCGGCCTGCGACGCCTCGGCCCACGTCGGCGCGGGGACGTGGAGCGAGACGACCCGGAGCGCGAGGCCGTCGACCGTCCCCTGTCCGAACTCGAGCGCCTGGCAGCAGACGCAGCCGCGCCGGTCCTCCCGCTCCTTCCGGAGCATCAGCTCGTACGGCAGGAGGCCGCCGTCGCTCGAGAAGGCGAGCGCGGCGTCCTCGCGCGCGAGCGCCGACGGCCAGAGCGCGAGGACCTCCCTCTCGGGGAGGCTCTCCCACGAGCGCGCGCCGATCCCGGCGAGGGCGCGCTCGAGCGCCTCCGCGCCGGTGCACGGCGCCGCCTTCGGCGTGCACCCGCCGAGGACGAGCGCCGCGAGGAGCGGCAGGGCCCGCCTCACCTACCGCTCCACGTCGTACGCGAGCATCACGATCCCGCTCGGGAGAGGTCGGCAGGAGGCGAGGCGGAGCGCGGGCCCTCGCGGGCCGGGCGTCACGAGAGGCACGCCCCCGCCGAGCATCACCGGCGTGACGGCCACCTCGACGGTGTCGACGAGCCCGGCGTCGAGGAGCGTCCGGAAGAGCGCGCCGCCGCCGAAGAGCCAGACGTCCTTCCCCTCCTCGTCCTTCAGCCTCGCGACGGCCTCCACGACGCCCTCCCGCACGATCGTCGCCCCCGGCGCCGCCTCCGGCGCGAGCGTCCGCGACACGACGACGACGCGCCGGCCGGCGAGCGGGCTCTCCGGCCCCTGCGCCGCCGTCACTTCCCAGGTCCGCCGTCCCATGACGAAGGTGTCGAACTCGGCGAAGAGCGCCTCGAAGTCGATCGTCTCGTCCTGGGGGATCCAGTCGAACTCGTCCTTCGGTCCGGCGATGAAGCCGTCGAGCGTCGCGGCGACGTTGTAGCGGAGGCGCCTCATGCCGCGGAGCATAGGGAAGTCGGGGGAGCCCGGGGGCGGGCCGGGTGCGATACTCGCCGCGTTGGCGCGCTCCCTCCGCTCCGCGTTCCTCCTCGCCGCGGCCCTCCTGCCGCTCGCGGTCCAGGCGGGAGCCGTCCTCGACCTCCTCGACGCGAGCCGCGAGGCCCACCCGGCCGCCCTCGTCGAGCTCCTCGTCCACGGCCACACGCACGGCAGGAAGGTCGCGACCGACGCCCACGCCGCGCCGGACGCCAGGGACCGAGGCCCGCGCCTCGACGCGCCGGCCGAGCTCGGGACGCCCCT
>JBDIBE010000305.1:0-4455 GCA_039812785.1 Thermoanaerobaculia bacterium
CCGCGCTCCGCGGAAAGGGCGCCCCTCTCGGCGACGGCGCGCGTCGAGGCGGCGCTCGTCGACGCCCGCCCCATCCCGCACGTCGCCGCGGGCGTCACGCTCCCGGCGGGGCGCGAGGCGCTCGAGATCCGCTACGCGGCGCCCGTCTACCGCAACGCGGAGCGCGCGCGCTTCCGCTACCGCCTCCAGGGCTTCGACGGGCACCCCGTCGAGGCGGGGACGCGCCGCTCGGCCATCTACACGAACCTCGCCCCGGGGCGCTACGAGTTCACGGTCCGGGTCTCGGTCGACGGCGCCCCGTTCGGCCCGCCGAGCGTGCCGCTCGCCGTCCGCGTCGAGCCGCGGCTCCACGAGACGAGGTGGTTCCTCGCGCTCTGCCTCGCCGCCGTCGTCGCCGGCGCCTGGGGCCTCCACGCGGCGCGGGTGCGGCTCCTCGCCGCGCGCGCCCGCGAGCTGGAGAGGCTCGTCGAGGAGCGGACCGCCCAGCTGCGCCTCGAGATGGAGATGACCGCCGAGGCGAACCGGGCCAAGAGCCGGTTCCTCGCGAACGTCACGCACGACCTCCGGACGCCGCTCAACGCGATCATCGGCTACTCCGACCTCCTCGCCGAGCAGGCCGAGGAACGGGAGGCGCCCGACTTCGTCGCGGACCTCGGCCGGATCCGGCGGGCCGCCGAGCACCAGCTCGCGCTCGTGAACGACGTCCTCGACCTCGCGAAGGTCGAGGCGGGCCGGCTCGACGTCGCCCTCGAGGAGGTCGACCTCCCCCGGTTCCTCTCCGACGTCCTCGCGACCGTCGGGCCGATGGTGCGCCGGAACGGGAACCGCCTCGAGGCGGAGGGGATCGAGGGGGCGGGGACGGTCCGCACCGACCCGACGCGCCTCCGGCAGATCCTCCTGAACCTCCTCTCGAACGCGGCGCGGCACACGACGGACGGGCTCGTGGCCGTCGAGGTCTCGCGCGAGGACGGCGACGCCCTCTTCCGCGTGAGGGACACCGGCGTCGGGATCCCCGAAGCCGAGATCGCGCTCCTGTTCCGGGCCTTCTCGCAGGCGCGGGGCGGCGACGCGCGCGGCACGGGGCTCGGGCTCGCCATCAGCCAGCAGCTCGCGGGCCTCCTCGGCGGGAGGATCGCCGTCGAGAGCGCCCCGGGGCGCGGCTCGACGTTTACGCTCCGTATTCCGGCGAGCGCTCCCGCCGCGACGCCCGCGCCCTCTTCCGCGCCCACTCCCTGAGGAGCGGGTCGCGGGCGGCGGCCGTCGAGAGGAGCTCGGGGCGTGGCGTGATGAAGACGCGCGGGAGGTCGAGCCGGTCCGCGTCCCAGCAGGTGCCGAGCGTCGGGTCGTCCGTCAGCTTCCCGTCGGTGTGCGAGACGCACGCCTCGACGAGGAGCTCCATCCCGGCGTCGTCGATCTCGAAGGCGTCGCCGCGGAGCGCCCGCGCGAGGGCGGCGCCGCGCGCCCCGTGGGCGGCGTCGATCGCGTCGTTGACGCGACGCGCGTCGTGGAAGAAGGCGAAGAGCTCGACGACGTCGACGCGCGCCCCCGTCCTCTCCGCGAGGCGGAGGCCGTTCTCCCTCACCCGCGCCCAGTGCGAGGCGCCGTGGATGCCGTCCCAGTCGAGGGCGTAGCCCGCGCGGATCGCCTCGAAGATGCGCTTGAGGTCGATCCGGGCGCTCACCCGGGGGATTCTGCTCCTTCCCGCCGGCCGGCGGCAGACCCTACACTCCGGAGCGTGAGACGCCTCCTCGCCGCGATGGGCCTCCTCGCCGCTCTCGCGGGCGCCGGCTGCCGCTGCCCGTGGGAAGGGCGGAACGTCTGGCTCGCCGACGACGCCGCCGCGGGGCGGACTCTCGAGACGCACGTCCGCGACGAGCTCCTCCTCGAGCTTCCCGTCGACCCCGGATCGAAGGCGAAGTGGTACGTCGTGGAGGTCGACGAGCGGGTCCTCGTGCGGAAGGGCCCCGCGGAGGAGCAACCGGGCGGGGACAGGGTGCGGATCCCCTTCGACGCCCGGCGCATCGGAGTGACGGACCTCGTCGCGTTCTACGCGGCTTCGCGCTCCGCCCCCCCGATCCGGACCTTCCGGACGACCGTCTGGGTCCACTGACCGGGGGGGCCGTGCGCGCCGCACCCCGACCGGTGTAACGTCGCGACGCGCCGACCATGAGCGGGACGCCCCTCCTCCCCGACGCCGAGTGGCTCGAGACGAACGGTCTCGGGGGCTTCGCCCTCTCGACGGTCGCCGGCCGGAACGCGCGGCGCTACCACGGGCTCCTCGTCGCCGCGACGACGCCCCCGACGGGGCGCGCCGTCCTCCTCGGCAAGGTCGAGGAGAGCCTCCTCGTCGGCGACGAGCGCTACGAGCTCTCGGTGAACCGCTACGGGGGCCGCCTCCATCCGCGCGGCGACCTCCACCTCCGCTCCTTCCGCTCCGACCCGTTCCCGACGTGGGAGTACGAGGCGGGCGGCCTGCGCCTCAGGAAGACCTTCTTCCTCGTCCACGGCGAGGAGACGGCCGTCGTCGGGTGGGAGCTCCTCTCGGAGGCCCCCGGGCCGGTGCGCCTCGAGGTCCGCCCGCTCCTCGCGTACCGCGGCCACCACGAGCTGCGCGGCCCCGCGACGCCATGCGACCCGGCCGTCGCCCGCGAGGACGGGGCCGTCCTCCTCCACCCCTGCCCGTCCCTCCCCGACATGAAGCTCGCGCATGACGCCGAGGCGGTCTCCGAGACCTTCTTCTGGTACCGCGGCGTCGAGTACGACCTCGACCGCGAACGCGGCTTCGAGTTCACCGAGGACCTCTTCTCCCCCGTCTCCCTCTCCTGGGACCTCGCGGCCCGCCCCGGGGCGACGCTCGTCGCCACGCTCGGCGGGCGCTCGGCCGCGGACGCCCCCGAGCTGCGCGCCGCCGAGGAGAGGCGGCGCCGGCGGGTCGAGGGGGCCGGCTCGGACCGGCGGCTCCTCAGGCTCCTGCGCACGGCGGCCGACCGCTTCGTCGCGCGGCGCGGGGACGGCTCGACGATCATCGCGGGCTACCCGTGGTTCACCGACTGGGGGCGCGACGCGATGATCGCCCTCCCCGGCCTCCTCCTCGCGACGCGCCGCTTCGACGTGGCCCGGTCGGTCCTCGAGACCTTCGCCCGGCACGTCGACCGCGGGATGGTCCCGAACCGCTTCCCCGACGAGGGGACCGAGCCCGAGTACAACAACGTCGACGCCACGCTCTGGTTCGTCGAGGCCGTCCGCGCCTACCACGAGGCGACGCGGGACGACGCCTTCCGCCGGCAGGTCTACCCGCTCCTCGTCGAGATCGTCGAGAGGCACCTGCGCGGCACGCGCTTCGGGATCCGCGCCGACGTCGACGGCCTCCTCTCCTCGGGGGAGCCGGGCCAGCAGCTCACCTGGATGGACGCGAAGGTCGACGGCCGCGTCGTGACGCCGCGCGCCGGCAAGCCGGTCGAGGTGCAGGCGCTCTGGCACAACGCGCTGCGCGTCGTCTCGCTCTACGCGGCCGACCTCGGCGACGCCTTCACCGCGGCGCGCCTCCTCGCCCTCGCCGACCAGGCGCGCGAGAGCTTCTCGGCCCTCTTCTGGGACGAGAGGGTCGGCTGGCTCGCCGACGTCGTCGCTCCCGACGGCTCCCGTGACTTCTCCCTCCGCCCGAACCAGGTCTTCGCCCTCTCGCTCCACCGGCCCCTCGTCACCGGCTCGCGCGCGGCGAAGGCGCTGAAGGCGGTCGAGGAGCGGCTCCTGACGCCGTACGGCCTCCGGAGCCTCGACCCCTCGCACCCCGACTACCGGGGCCGTTTCGAGGGCGGGCCCGCCGAGCGCGACGCCGCCTACCACCAGGGGACGGTCTGGCCCTGGCTCCTCGGCCCGTTCGTCGACGCCCACCTCGCCGTCCGCGGCAACAACCCCGAGAGCCGGCGGGTCGCCTCCGCCTGGCTCGCCCCGCTCGTCGAGCACCTCTTCGGCCCCGGCCTCGGCCAGCTCCCCGAGGTCTTCGACGGCGACGCGCCGCATCGCCCGGGAGGCTGCGTCGCCCAGGCCTGGAGCGTCGGCGAGGTCCTTCGGGCGGTGCTGAAGACGGGGGCCTGATCCCTATACTCCGCGCGCCTTCCCCGCGCGCATGATCTTCAGCACGCCCCTCTTCCTCCTCTACTTCCTGCCTGCCTTCCTCGCGGGCTACTGGCTGCTCCCGCGGCGATTCCGGAACGCCTGGGCCCTCCTTTCGAGCGCGCTCTTCTACGCCTGGGGGGCGCCGCGCTTCCTCTTCGTCGTCCTCGGGGTCACCTTCCTCGACTTCCAGCTCGTGAAGCGGATGGCCGCCGCGTCGACGGCGAAGGGACGGAAGGCCTGGCTCGCCGCCTCGCTCGGAATGAACCTCGGCCTCCTCGCGTGGTTCAAGTACTCGGGCTTCCTCGTCTCGAACGTGAACGCCCTCCTCGGCGCGCT